>CABMHR010000001.1 GCA_902386025.1 uncultured archaeon
TCTTCAACTAATTGGACACAGCTTGCAATAAATATATTGACAGCAAACTTTACAGCAATAAACAATTCAGTAATTCAACTTTATACAATAAATTCAACTGCAAACATTGGAAATTTATTTAATGCAACAGTTTCTATGATTGCAAATCTTTCAATAAGCCAGCAGCCTGCAGTTGGAGGCGGAGATTTTAGTTTTGCTAATTTCCATTCTTCATTTATTCTTAATGCTTCTATAATCAATAATACAGCAAACTTTGGAAACGTTTATAATTCAACAGCTTCAATGATTGCCAATCTAACTTTCCTGCAAAATTTCACAACACAAGCAATTGGAACTTTATACAATTCAACTGCATTAATATTTGCACAAATAAATAATAATACAAACACCCTTCAACAAAAATTAAACAATACAAATATGTATCTTTCTTCATTAGCAATAGGACAAACAACAACTACTGGAGCGAGTGCATTGAGTGTTACTGGAAGTGTGGTTATAAGTTCAAATATAAGTGCAGGAAGAGAAATAAATACGGGGACTTGTTCAGGGAATAATTGCAATGTAAGCTGTTCTGCTGGAAAAATGCTTTCTGGAGGAGGATGTAGAGCAAATAATGGCTATAATTTGACAGCAAGTTACCCCCTTAATGGGACATGCTGGCAATGCAATGCCAGTGTTTCAACTACACTTAAGGCTTATGCAATTTGTGACAGAGTAAATGCTTAAAATGAAAAAGAAAAATTTTGTCTTTATCTTCTTTATATTGATTATTTTTTTTAGTGAAATAACGGTTGATGCAAGTTCTTCAATCACTCCTTCTTATTCTATAAATCCAAGTTCAGCAATAGAAGGCTCTTTTTTCAGCAACCCATCAGGAGTTAGCATAGCATTGACATTAATCTCTCCAAAGAATCAAACATATTTCAGCAAAGATTCAATCCCGTTTAGTTATAGTGCAAACGGACAGCAGGCAGTTTGGTATAGTTTGGATTCTGGAACAAATATAACCATAACATCTTCACTTTATTTTAATGCATCAGGAGGAAGTCATAATCTGATTCTATATGCAAATAATAGTTTGGGGGCAGAAAATAGCACAAATGTTACTTTTTCAGTTGATTCAGCCAGATTCAAAATTATAGATTTTAATTGGACAGGATTAACAAAAGGAAATTCAAAAAATTTCACAATTTTATCTTATGAAGAAATTCAAAATATAAGCAATTTAACTCTTGAAAACACAAATTACGGCAAGATAAAATTTAACGAAGACATTAATCTGACTGATGATTCTGATTTCTCAGATAATCAAGTAGATTTGGATGACAATATAAATATTTCCAAAAACAGAATAGAAATAAATTCAACTTCACTTCCAAATTTGAATAAATCTGCAACGCTCTCTTTGTATGAATTGACATTTACAAACCCAAGAATATTAAGGAATGGAATTGTCTGTCCTTCTTCAATTTGCACAAAAGAATCTTATGCCGGAGGGATTTTAACATTCAACATTACAGGTTTTAGTGTATATTCTTCAGAAGAGACTCCAGCAGCTCCTCCAGTCAGCCCTTCAGGAGGCGGTGGAGGAAGTTGTAATTATGATTGGGTATGTTCTGGCTGGTATCCAAATCCCTGCCCTTCAGAAGGAATTCAGCATAGAATTTGCGTAAACAAAGGAAGCTGTTCTGGAACAAAAGAAATGTCGATTACAAATCAAACCTGCATCTCCCAGATAATTTTGCCTTCAGAGCCTTTATTTGATATTTTTGTAAATGTTCCTGTTCAATACAAATGGATTACTCCAAAAGAAACTTTTGGATTTGATGTAAAATTAATCAACAAGGGAAATTTAACGGCAATAGATGTAAATCTTAAGTATTGGATAACAGATAAAGATAATAAATTAATATCAGAACAGCAGGAGACAAAGGCAATAAGCAAAGAGGATGAATTCCGAGTCAGGACAACTCTGCCAGAAAGTTTAGAAGCAGGAATTTACAAAATTTATGTTCAGGCAAATTATAGTTCAAATAAAGTCGCTTTAGCAAATGATTCTTTTGAAATAGTGGGCTCTTCATGGAAGGTAGTTATAAAGAGAATATTGTTCTTCCTGCCATTTGCATTAATTGGAATCGCAGTTATAGCGGGGATTATTTTCTTGATAAAAAGAAGAAAGAAAACAGCAGAAACAAGAGCAGAAAAAATTGTCAGAATAAAACCTGAAAAGAAGAAAATAGAAAAAGGATACTTAGATTTAACTAAAAAGATTTCTAAAGGCATAAGCAATAAATATCTGGATTTAACAGGAAGAAAACCAAAATTTAAGTATTTTGACAGATAAATAATTTTATATACAGTCTTCTTTTATTTTTATTATGCGGAGGTGGCACAATGGTACTGCGAAGGCCTGCAGAGCCTTTTTTCGTGGGTTCGATTCCCACCCTCCGCTTTCAGTTTAAATATAAAGTTATTCTGTTAAACTGAAAACCTCGGCCCTCTGCTTGATTATCTGTTTGGATAATAAGAACTAAATTTTATTCCTTCTGCTTGTTTTATATTTCCTTTCTTTGTGTTTGGAATTTTTTCTTTATCTGCTATTTTAAGATAATCCAAAACTTTCTTTTTCTTTTCCATTAAAGATAATTTTGAATTTGTGCAGGGCCCGCCAATGCACCCGCCTTTGCAGAAAGTAACATCAAGAAATCTTATATTCTTTTTTGGTTTGTTCAAGAATTTTAAAACATCTTCAATCCCGTCAATAATAATGCTTTCATCCTGCTGAAGTATATTGTTCAGATTAGCAGTCTTGTACAATCCTCCAGCAAGAGGATAAATTTTTGTTGAATCGTTGTAAAATTTGTCAAATGAAGATGTATTTTTAGAATATTTTTTATCAGTTAATTTTAATTTATCAAAAATTTCTTTTAATTCAAGATAATCAATTGTATAATCCACATATTCTGATTGTTGCGCCTCTATCTTCTTGAAATTGCAGGGAGAAATAAAGACAATTTTGTGAGTCGGATAAATCTTTCTGCAGATTTTTGCAGTTGCTGTCATAGGGCTGTCAACAGAAATAAGATTTTCCTTAAATTCTAAAGCTTTTGATTTTATTGTTTCAACAATTCCAGGGCAGACGCTTGAGATAATCAGTTTCTTTGAATTTTTCAATATCCTGTGATATTCCCTGTTAATCATTTTTGCTCCAAAAGTAAGTTCAACAACTTTGTCAAAACCTAAATCTTTAAGCTGGGAGATTATTGCGGGATAAGAAAAGTCAGCAACAAAGCTCGGAGCAAGCATTGCTAAATATTTGCCTTTAAGAGGAAATTCAAGTTTATCACTGCTTTTTTTCATTTTAAACGCCCCGGACAGGATTTGAACCTGCGACCCTTAGCTTTCATCTTTTCCTCGAAAGGAAGAATCGGAAATTTCCCATCTCGCTTAGAAGGCTAATGCTCTATCCAGGCTGAGCTACCGAGGCAAATTATACCGCTTGTAGTCAGGATGGATTTAGCCAAAATTTCCCATTTTGAGCTTAGTCAGGCTGAGCTACCGAGGCATAATTAAAACAAGATAAAATTCTATTTAAAATCTTTCTATTTCCTCAAACTTCCAAAACATCCAAGTCATTGGCTAACACAGAATTTTTGAAAATCTTTTTTGCCTGTTCCAAAATCTTCTTTGGATTTTTGCTGTATCTCTGGCTTATATGCGTAAGAACAAGATTCTTTGATTTTGATTTCTTTGCAATATTCGCTGACTGATTTACATTAAGATGCTTGTATTCCATTGCTCTTTTTTCAGATTCAGAATCAAAAGTTGACTCGCAGATTAACAAATCAGAATCTTTTACAAAAGGAATAATCTTCGGATTAAAAGAAGTGTCAAATACAAAAGAAATCTTGTTCCCTTTTTCCTCGTAAGTCAGGTTTTTAGCAAGATATTTTTTTCCCCCATAAACAACATCTTTTCCTTCTTTCAGTTTCCCAAGAATTTCCCCTTCCAGCTTCGTCTTCTTCAGTTTCTGCTTGTCAATTCTTATCCTGTCTTTTCTGACAAAAGCATAAGCATTGCATGGAATTCCGTGAGTCATTGGCTTTGCTTCAAGATAAAAATCAGGAGTTTCAAAAAATTTTCCTTCAACTTCCTCAACCTCAATTTTGCATTTTCCCTGAAATGCAAAAGTCCTGAGAAGTGCTTTCATAAATTCCTTTGTTCCTTTTGGCCCATAGATAAAAAGCGGTTTGTTGTATCCGCTAAAGCTTAATGTCTGCAATAATCCAGAAAGTCCGAGAACGTGGTCTCCGTGCCAGTGAGTAATTAAAATTCGCGTTAATTTGCAGGGGTTCAATCCTGCCTTCCTAAATTGCCTCTGGGTTCCTTCCCCGCAGTCAACAAGAATATTCTCCCCATTGTATTCCATAAGTATGGATGTGTGGTTTCTTTCTGCAGTTGGGACAGCATCTGAAGTTCCAAGAAAAGTCAGTTTAATCATAATGAGAATAAGAAAAAAACATTTATATAATTTGTCAATTCCACAAGTAAGAATAAACGTTAAAGTTATTGCATCAAAAAATTTATTTCTTTAATGCGATTGATGCAGGGGAAATGCAGATTATTGTATCTCCTCTTAAGAAAGTCAATCCAAGGTTTCTCTTTACTTCGCCGTTTTGCATTTCTTTGATGTTATCCAATACCAGATTGATATGGATGTCAAAGGCGAGCAGAGTTCCCGCAAATTGCTTGTCTCCTTTCAAATAAACTAAAACTTCTTTTCCTTTTGATATGTTCAATAAGTCCAAAGGGCGTTCAATACCGCTAACCATATTCTAATTCATTATATTTCGTTTATAAAAGTTTCGCAAATAATCAAATTCAAAAATAAATTAAAGAATTATCCTCAAACAGAAAGATATTTAAACAAAAAATCAAAAATCTTAATATGAACCGACGGAAAAAAATATCCGGCGGAAAATATATCCGAAACAGAAAAAAGAAATTGCGGGAAGCAATCGGGCAGAAAAGAATAGTTAAGCTCGGAAATGAAAAAGTGAAGGTGACAAAAGTTACAGGCGGAAACAAAAAAATATTCCTGCTTGGAGCTAAATTCGTCAACGTTATGGAAAAAGGGAAGGGAAAAAAGCTGGAAATAAAAAATGTTATTGAAACTCCTTCAAATAGATTCTTGGCAAGGCAGAATATTATCACAAAAGGAACAATAGTTCTGACAGACAGCGGGAAAGTCAGGGTTACAAACCGCCCTACCCAAACAGGATTAATCAACGGAATTGTTGTTGAAAAGGCAAAATAAAAAAAAATTTCATATCCGCCCTTAGCAGTATCTCAAAGGGAAAAATAAGCGAAGAAAACCGATTAGGTTGTCTCGCACTTTTACTATTTTTGCATAACTAAAAAAAGGGAAAGATTTATATAATAAAAAGATTTATAAACCCTACGGAAAAATCCAAATTTCTAAAGACAAAATGAGCTATGTAAAAAAATGCCCCGAATGTGGAAGTATAAACCTGACTTATAATTCTCACCTTGGTGAAATAATCTGCAATGACTGCGGGTTGGTTGTCGAGGATAAAATGACAGACAGCGGGATTGATGTGCAGGGCAAATTTGACAAGGATGAAAAAAAAGGGAGAGGTGGAGCTCCTATAAGCATGCAGAAATTCGATAAGGGGCTTACAACCAATGTCGGGGAAATATCAGACATCTACAAGCTTGAACCAGGACAGACAAGAAAATTCTTGAGATTGAAAAAATGGCAGGAAAGAGTTTCAACTTCTATTGAAAGAAATCTCCGTCTTGCAATGGCAGAATTAAGGGTTATTGCATCATATCTTAATCTTCCGAATGTTGTGAGGGATGAGGCTTCAAGGATATACAATTATGTTCTTCAAAGAGGAATGGTAAGAGGAAGAAGTATGGAATCAGTAATCGCTGCGTGCCTGTATGCTGCGTGCAGAAGCTACAATATCCCAAGAACTCTTGATGAAATGGCAACAGCATCAGATGTTGAAAGAAAAGAAATAGGGAGAACTTACAGGTTTATAATAAGAAAGCTTGGAATTAAAGTCAAGCAAAGCTCTCCAAAAGATTATATCTCAAGATTCTCCTCTGTATTAAAGCTGTCTCCAAAAACCCAAAATGACGCTCTCAATGTTTTAAAGAATGCAGAAAAAATAGAACTGACTTCAGGAAGAGGCCCTGCAGGAATTGCTGCAGCAGCGCTTTATGTTGCTGCATTGATTAACGACGAGAAAAAGACACAGAGGGAAGTTGCAGATATCGCGGGGATAACAGAAGTAACAATCAGGAATAGATACAAGGAGCTTATAGAAAAATTAAAGCTTGAAGACAAAATAAAAGAGAAAGAGCCTGTAAAAAAATAATCTGATAAATGAAAGAAAGAAAAGAGCCTGATGTTCCAAAAATACTGCTGTATATTATAGAGCTGATTGTTATTTTATTGCTTGGGGTTTATCTTTATTTCTCCAGCCTCAAGACAGAATCAGGGGGAATTTACAGCGAACACGCGCAGAAAGAAACAATAAAATCCCTGATGAATGCATTGAATCTCCAGAATGTGCACGATGTTCCCCTGATAGGATTGACTCCAAGAATACAAATTTACATCAAAGAAGACAATTATTTTGTAAATACTTATTATCTGGAGATTAGCAGGGGAAATGTTATAATCAATGATGGAATTTCCAATCAAACAGACATAATAATAAGCACGACAGAAGAAGAAATATCCAAAGCAGTCAACAATACAGGTTATATGAAAGAATCAATATCTTCAGGAAGGACAACAATAAAAAAGACAACAAGCGATTTTATATTATTCACAGAAGGCTATTCTAATTTTGAAAAATTTAATGCGGGATAAAACTCAAGCTTCCACTCATTGCAATTAGAATTATTCTGGCATTCGTGAAAACTCTCGGGATTCGATTCCTACGGTTCGAATTTATCTTCAAATGCTGTTTTCAACAACATGCGGGATAAAGGATTCGAACCTTTGTAGGCACTGAGCCAACAGGTCCTAGGCCTGTCCCATTTGACCGCTCTGGCAATCCCGCATAAGAAATAATATAAAACACAATATAAAAAGGTTTAGACTGCTTTGCAGAATTGAAGTTATTTAAGGGGATGATGAAGGAGAATATCTATATACTCTATAAATCTCCCATCCTTTAGAAAAAGCATAATTTGATAATTTTGGGGTATTCAAATCTGTCTCAAAAATACCTAAGAACCAATAAGGAGCCCCTTGGTCACTATAAATTTTAATCCCTCCTACAACATAACTATCAAAAATTCCAGTATGCTGTCCGATAGAATTGCCATTTGAATCTGTGGGGCATTGAGAATCAGTTCCAGGAATTTTGTCCTTACAACTTAAAATGATTATATCTCCTTGTTGAAGATTGTTCGTCCAAGGAGAAGAAATCTCTTTAAAATCAGTATCTTTGGATAAAAAAGGTATTAATCCTTTATTCACACTAAAGTCATTACTTGTTTTTGGGAGATAATTTAATGTTCCTTCAAGTTTTATTCCAGCATTAGACATTGCATGGCTTACAAATAAAACACAAACATTATCGTATCTACATAAATAATAATAATTTCTCGTTAAGTCTGAACAGAATCTTGCATCTTTAATTTCATCCACTCCTGTTGCAACAATATTTTCAGCTGCAAGCCATATGCTCTTTCCAGTAACTTGAGAAGAAGATGAAGATGGAGTTGATGTTCCTCCAGTACTGCTTGATGCTGAAGTTGTTCCTTTTGTTCTAGCTGATTGACAAGATTCCATAGTGTCAAAATCAGAAGATGTCGTTTCTGAAAGAAAAAGAGATATTGTTTCGCATCCGCTGTTTGTTAATCTAAAATAATTGCGTTTTACATTAAGCAGTTCATTGTATGCACTTCCCCTTAAGAATAAAAGTTGAACTTTTTGATTGCTTAAATATACTTTTTCAATTACCTCATTGATTAAACTTACTTTCTTGGAAAGTTCTTTTTCATTTTTTATGTTTGTAATATTTGAATTAAACTGCTCTGTTGTTAAGTATCCATTTTCGTTTGTCAGGATATTGCTGTAGCTTGTTGTTAAAGAGCTTAAAGTTGAATTTTCTATTGCTGTTGATTTTATAACTTCCTTGATGCTTTCTGTATCAATCCAGCATTTGATGTTTGTGCTATCGCAATATCCAACTTCCTTCCATCTTGCTTTTTCTGTTCCTGAATATGCATCTGTTCCTTTTCCGGGGTCTGCTGTTGCGCAGATTCTTATTATTCCTTCATTGTAAATTGCAGGATTAATTATTGATTCTGCTGCTGACTGAACATTTAAGTTTAATGCGCTGTAAATGCTTGCAGTTCCAGAGATGCAGTCTGAAGTTTTTGTTATTTGCGCCTCGTTTGCTTGGCTTGCAACATATGCATCTGCAACATAATTTGACAGGAAGGAAGTTGAAACTGAATTGAACCCGCATTCTTCCTGCCCGTTGACATTTATGCATAACTGCTTGTATCCTGATGTTGCAATAATATCTTTTGTCTGGTCTTCAGAACCGCCGACGCTGATATAGCCAGAATCAATTGTTACTGTCTGTGCTGTATCCTTGTAATATGAACTTTCAGGAACTCCCTTTAGATAAATCTGATAATAAACTCCAGAATCTTTTCCAGCATAAATATGGTAATAAACTTTATACTGCGAAGTAGAAGGATTTGTTGCAGTTGTCAGAGTAATCTCTTCAAATCTTCCTGTAAACTGAGGAGGCGAATCAGATGCTAAAAGATTGTTTATGAAATCTCCTCCTGATGGAACAACAGCAGAAGCATAAACTTTGCAGACTTCATTTTGAACAGTTTCTGTTGAACGTGCAGTAAATGCTGTCTTTGATTCTGCCCCGTAAGAACTGATGAAATAATTTATTGCTTTTTCAGCATTGCTCCAAGCAGATGCGATGCTTAAGTATTCTCCTCCTCCCTTGACATTCTGCCCCGAAATTGTTTGCACAAATGTTGGGATAATCATATTTGCAAGAGGAAGAGCTTGATTCCAAATAAAATTGCAGATATAAACACTGTTAAGCTCGTCGCATATTCCAACGGTTTTTCCTGTTGTCAAACTTTCATTCAAACATTTTTTGTAATCAGATAAAGTTGACAAGAATCCATCAACTCCTGCCTGCACACCAGTCAAGCAGACAGGCAAAATCATATCTCCGCCATTAAGAATTGAATTTGGAAGGCATAATGCAATGCTTCCTATAGCTCCTGTTTGAACAACATCCTTGACAGGATATGTTCCCCCTAAATCACACCTGCTTGAAGGGCATATGACAGGGTCGCATAGATTAAACACAATTGCACATTCTGTCGGAGACATAAAATCCTGGCATTGAATATCAGGAACATCAGTGGCAGGAGTTCCTACATCAATCATGTCATTTAAAATTTTAACTTTTCCGCTTGCTCCAGAAGTGCAGGCGCTTGAAGCCTGTTCAATTGCCTGATTAGCTTTGTTGATTAGATTAGCAGCATCAGTTTCGCTTAGCCCGTTAAATGATTTGTATGACTGCCCTGTTCCTGTATTTATCATCTCGCATATATCATCCCCCCCTTTATTTTCTTCAAGCCCGTTTTTCCCAACATTGCAAACCCAGAAACTGCTTACTTTTCCATTTGCCTGATAAGAAGATAGACTGCTTCCTGCAGAAATAGTTTGGGTTATTAATGCATACCATCCGTTTGTTTTGTCAAAAGGAACAACTGCAGGCATTCCCTTGTAAGGTTCTGTTTCATAACAGCTTAATTTTGCATTTTTGTATTGATTAGTGTAAGTTGTTGAATCATATTTCTGAAAGTAAATATTGTTAAATTGATTTAATATGTTTGAATCTGATACAGGATATCCAGAAGAGTCATATATAAAATAAAGCTTGTTCCCATCAGTGTTTGTAAATTTAATTGAGAAAATAGAATTTCCAGAATCAGCTAAAGCAACAATATAAGTTAATCCGCTTGGCAATAGCTGAACTAAAGCCACAGGAGTGTCTTCTGAAATGGCTGATATTTTTGCAGTCAAATCTGAATTTTTTAATCCGTAATAAGGGATTGCCTTTGTATTTGCATTAAGAGTAAGTGAAGTCATTTTTGACGCATCAACGCCAGTTGCTTTTGAAGATTTTTGAAGGTTTAGATAATTTCCTGCATTTGTCTTTACATTTAACAAATCAGAATATAATCTCTGCTTTGCAATATTTTTCATTTCTTCTGTTGCAGTTGAATCTTTTAAAGCATTTGAATAAAGTTCAATTTCTTTCAGCTGTTCTATTGTATAAACCTGATTATTATAACTTGAAGAAGAAAGAATATCTGTCATTTCAGATTTTGTTATTGTTTTCCCGTCAGAGCTTGTAACAGTATCGGGAATATCTGATAAAACTTGAGGAGAATATTTTTCAACAAATTTTTTATTATTGACAACTTTTTCTCCAAGCACGCTTGTTGTGCTTACTCCATTCTCATTTTCTATTTCTTTAATATTGGAATTTTGCTGTTTCATAAGATTAGACAAATAATCTACATCTGCATCAATCTTGTCTGCTTTGTCTAGAAAACAGGCATCCAAAGAGATGTAATGCTTCAGGCTGACTTCATTTGCACAGAATTCATCCCATCCGCCTGCTCCCTGCATAACCTGCTGTCTTGCACTTCCTATTCCTCCAATTCCCAATAAGAAATTCGTTGCTACTAATGCTGCACCAGTTGCAAGGCATCCTGCTTTAAGAACAGTATTTGTGGAATTGAGGAAGCTGGAAACAGATTTCCATCCGTTTATAGAAGCATCCAAGTCTTTTATTGTCTGACTTATCTGCGAGGGGGAAAGATTAATCGCTCTTTTTTCAATTCCTATTTTAAAGCTGAAATTTGCCTGTGTTCCTGTGCTGTCAATATTAGACTGAACAGAAACTTTTGCATTTTTCTTCAGGTTTATTTTCTGAAGAGTGAAAGAATGAGCTTTGTCAAAATTGTTTGGAACACCCAGCATTAGCTTAGCAGTGTTAGTGCTTGCTGTTTTGTCAGTTGTAACGCTTATCTGAACTGTTGCAGAGTTGTCATCAAGAGATATAAGCTGGACATAATCATTTGTTGATGAATCAAGATAAGCAATTCTGTTCTTTTTCAAATTTAAATCTCTGACTCCGCTTGAACTGCTTGCAGTTATTACAGCCCCGTATTCTTCAAAACTTGGTTCATAAATTCCCTCAAAGGATATTTTCTTTATCTGCTTGTTTATTGTAACATAAATTCCGCTTGCATCCTGATTTGAAACCTGAAGTTCACTGCAATAGGAGTTTGTGTTTTTTGCTGAAGAAGGATAATCTGAAATAAATTGTTTGCATAAATCAGAAAGAGTTTTTTTCTGGTTTGCATCGTGTGCAAGTGTTATTTCATTGTATAAAGCTTCTTCCCCGTAAGTTGTTGAAGCTGCTGAACTGAAAGATTCAGAAGCAAATTGGGAGATTATAGTTTCATAATCGCTTTTTGCATTATTATATTCTGTAAGTGAATCTCCTGTTAATTCTCTGTCTGATGCCCCTGCGAGTCCTTTTATGATAATTGATTTTCCAAAGACAGACTGTGCTGCATCTGATTTTTCAAATCCTTGAAGATTATTTCCGGTTAAAACATAACCTCCAGCTTGAGTAAAAAAACTTCCGGCAGAATTTAATGCATCATTAACCTTGCTGAATATATCTCCAGAATTTGCATTTGAATTCACAGAATCCCCAACAAGGGAACTTATAGAAGCAAGTTCAGAATCACTAAGTTTTTTCTTATCCTGCTGGGCTGGTTGAGAGAAGAAATAAACAATCAAATCATTTGAATTTCCAGAATTCTTTTTTGTTCCTGCATATCCAAGATAAATAGAATTTCCTTCGAGAGAAAATAATCTGTCTCCAAGAGAATATTCTTGTTCTGTTCCTTCAATGTTTAAAACAATCTTTGGACTTATTCCTAAAGAAGCTGTATTTGTTCCATAGTCATCTGAACATTTTATAGTAACTCCCGAAACAATTCCGTTATTTTTCCAGTCTAAAATCTGGCATTTGTTATCAAGGAATTTTTCCCCTTTTGCCAATTCAACAACATCTGCATTTATGGTTAATCTTGCTTTTGTGTCTGGATTTTCAAGACTTTCTAATTTTAATTTTAATCCTGCCTTGCATTCAAATCCAGGAAGATAAATGCTTTTTGAAGTCTCTCCTGTTTTCAGGCTGGCACTTGAAACTTTTCCGCTGTCAGTGTAAACAGAAATATCTGCCCCGTCTTTGTTTATATTGTCTGCTTTTAAGTATCCTTTTCCATTCCAGAAACCATAGCTGTTTTTTGCATCCTGCCAGTCAGAGTCAGATGCAAATTCAGGAAGAGTAAGCTGTGCATTCCCGATTCCAAAAGCATTGTTTGCGTTGTAGCTAACTTTTGCTGATAAATTTCCAGAGACAAAATCAGGCATTGAAGATTCATTAGCTTGTTTTTTTAAAGTTATAACAACATATCCAATATTGTTCAAGATAGGTGAATTTAAATCCCCCTGAATTCCAAGTGCTGCTTTGGCAGGATAAAAGCTTATTCCTGAAACCTGCGGAGAATATTTTCCTGAAAAAGAAATGCTGTCTATTGAATTGACATTTATCAAAGGATTAATTTGTGTTACTCCAAGCTGGCAGTAAACAGGAACATCATTCTCTTCTAATAAATCGCTTCTCACAGGAGCAGGAGTGCATCCAAAAGGTGAAATCTGAATTAAAAAATCCTGCCCTGACTGGCATACAGAATTTGAAGCAGTTCCTCCGAATATGCTGGAAATGCTGAATTGTGTTGTCTGGGCATTGGAAGATAAATATCCTGAAAAGAAATTCGAAGACAAAACAATAACAAAAGCCAAAAAAATTCCTATTAAAATTCGCTTGTTCATATTAAATTTACCTCTAATTCTTTTGAATCAAATGAAAGATAATTATTCTGAAGTTCCTCAATTGTAGCAGGAATTCCAAGTTCTGGCGCATTTATCTGAAGAGTATTTGCATTTCTTAAATCCTCTTCACTGAAATAATAACTTTTCTTTCCTCCTCCTGCAAGAGCATTTGTGATTAATTGTGATGGAATTTTTATATCAACGCATTTTTTCTCTGTCAACCCAAATGTTCCTGCTATCCCTGAAGCAGGAATAGTTGTGCATTCCTTTTGAGTTGTTGCTGGAAAGGTTATAGAAGAGCTTTTGTAAATGTAAACAGAGACATTGTAATCCCCTTCTCCCAACTGGACAGATTTGTGTTCAGGATAAGAAATTACTTTTGAATCATCAGCAGAAGCAAAATAAATCATTGCAGGGCTGTTATAATTCTGCCCGTTAAGTTTAAGATTAATGCTGATATTGTAAAGTTTTTCCATTAGGATGTCTGCATTTCCTGCTTGAACAGTTGAATACAAATATTTTTTCTCCTTGTAGCCGTTTGCTTTTGCAATGACATATCCGTTGGAACATTGCGGGAAATTAGCAGTTAGTGTTCCTGAAGAAGCATTCCCAATTTCGCAGGTTTGTCCGAAGCATTCATAAGAAATAACAGAATTGACAGGATTTGAATTAGAATCGCGGGTATTTATAGTTTCAAGAGTGTTCTTGTAAGGGCACAAGTCAGAAGCAACACTGCTGGCGCTTGAGTTCAATGCTGTCCTCTGTTTATTTCCTTGTATTACAACAGCAACAGGGAACTGGAAGATTTCATCTCCGTTATAAACTTGAATCATTACTGGATATTTTATATTGTAAACAAAATGATAAGGAACATAGCAGAAGCCTAATATTCCCAAACCCGGCTGGTTCCCCACAGGACTTGCAGTGAGTATATTATCATCAGAAGGCAGGACTTCAAAGCTGCTGCTCCAATTCTTAGAGTTGATGAATCTGACATTTTGATTTATATTTGCATTTACAAAAAAGTATTTTTCATATGCTGTCTTTGGGGTTTGCGAGGTTAATGCAAGGGTATTTGCCTCTATTGCATCTTTCAGCTTGTTAAAAACATCGTCGGCATTCCAAGTTTTTGGAGAGCAGGTTATTTCCACCCCGTCGACAGGAGCATAAAGCCTTAAGTCATCAACCCCATAATTCTCAAGGAACAATTCTTTGCTTTCTTTTTCATATATTATTTTTGCAGAAGCATAAAGTGCTCCAAGATTTGATTTTATTGTTGCCTTGTGATTCTGTATCAGAGAGGTGTCATTTCCATAGCTTATCTTTAAGTTCATATTCAAATTGACAGCTACATTGTCATTGTTGATTGTAACACCTGCTGTTGGCTCTGACTGGATTATTTCAAAGCCCTGCTGGTAATAATTTTCATAACTGCATTCTCTTATCTTGTCGTCTATAAATTCAGCCAGGCTTTTTTCCATATCCTGCTTTGTTGGAATTTGTTCTGTTGGAATATTATTTCCAGAAACATAATACCAGTAAGGAACAGGATTTCCTAAAAAATTCAGCTGTGATGAAAAGGGCATATAAGAATTTCCTGGCTTGAATTCAGGCAGAGTGATATAACCTGCTTGGCTTTCCAAGACGCTTATTCCCACGCTTGTTTTGTCAGACAGGCAGGATAAAAAAGAATTGTAAACCGGCTGGATGCTTGCAGGAATTGCTCCTCCTGTTAAATTTCCCCTGACAATAAAAAAAATTGTAATTCCAGAGACAATTATTATTGCAATTATAATAAAAATTGTTACTTGTCCAGCCTTATTTTTACTGCAGAAAATACCCGATTCATCACCCCGATTAAGCATAGGGAAATAATGAAAATTATATATATAAACCTTATGAGAAATTTAAGAAATTAATAAGAAGTTTTCTTTCTCATAGTCAAAACACCGCCAATGATTATCATAATACCACCGATAATCATTATAATATCATTAACTCCGCTTGAAAATTGAAAATCAATCAGATGAAATCCTGAAATTAAAAAATAAAGTCCGACTAAAAAGAATGCGACAGAGAAAATTGAACTTAATCTTGCCATAAATAAGATTATAAACCAAACTTTTTAAATCTTCCTGTATTTAGAAAATTTGTGGCCCTGTAAGCTAATGGCAGACTATGTCCTTGACGTTGTAAGGAACCAAGGTTCCTTGACACTCAACTTCCTTTAAAGTAGAGATGCAAACATCAAAATGGACAACACCCAAGTTCGATCCTTGGCAGGGCCATAAAATAATTTATAAATTGCAAAAAACATAGATTATTATGAAAAGAGGGAGAGGAAAATTCTGTCCAAGATGCGGGACGCAGAATAATGTTGGAGATGCTTACTGCATTAAATGCGGCTATGGATTCAAGGGAAGAAAGAAAAAATCAAGTTTAAAGTCAATACTTATACTGATAATAATTCTTGCAGCAGGCTGGATAATCTTGAGAACATTTCTTAAAAAGCCGATAATTCCAACAGAATTGATAGATATAATCAAAAATATGTCTGCCAGCAAGGCAGGGTAATATTTAAAAAGCTTTTTCTTTTTTCATAATTATGAAGATACCAAAAACAACAAACAGGTATTGTCCGTATTGCAGGAAGAAAACAGAGCAGAAGATTAAGATAGTTTCAACAGGAGCAAAGAGAGGAACTCTTACAAGAGGTAGCATTAATCGTGCAAAATTACGCGGTTTAGGCAGAGGAAGAGGAAACAAAGGAAAATGGGGAAGCAAGCCTGCAGTTTCTAAATTCAAAAGAAAATCAAAAACAAACAAGAAGACAAATTTTATGTATACCTGCTCAGTATGCGGAAAATCTAAATACCAGAAAAAAGGACACAGAACAGGGAAGGTAGTTCAAGAATAAAATGGCAAGCGAAAAAAGAAAAAAGAAATTTTTTGATGTTGAAATTCCTATAATTGGAAAGCAGACACAGATGCAGGCATATGAAATTTCAGAGCTTGAAGGAAGATATATGAAATACGATTTGACTAGATTCCTTCGCGGAAAAAGCATGATGATTACACTTAAAGTAAAAGTCGAGGGAGATAAAGCCAGCACAAGCCCAAAAAAAATTATTTTAATGCCTTATTTTTTAAGAAGAATGATAAGAAAGGGGACAAATTATGTTGAAGATTCTTTCTCTGCAGAATGCAAGGATGCCAAGCTGAAAATAAAGCCGCTTTTGGTTACGAGAAGAAAAATATCAAGAGCAGTAAGAAATGCATTGAGAGTAAAAGCAAGAGAAGAGTTGATTAATTATGTCAAGGACAAAAGTTCAGATGAATTATTTGACGAGCTTTTAAAAAATCAACTGCAAAAACCATTGAGTTTGAAGCTGAAGAAGATTTATCCATTAGCTTTGTGCGAAATAAGAGTTTTGGAAAGCAGGGATAAATAAGCAATAAGAAATCTTTTAAAACCATTATTCTTTCACTTTATTATGCCTCAGTAGCTCAGCTAGCAGAGCACCAGTCCTGTAAACTGGGGGTCGGGAGTGCAAATCTCTCCTGAGGCTTTAACGTAGTTAAAGAGTCCTAACAAAAAATTTTATGGAGATTTTTTAGTTGAGGCTTTTGCATAGCAAAAGAATCTTAACCAAAACTTAAACAAATTTTACAGCAGTCCCATAAGCAAGAATTTCTGAAGAATTTGCCATTATTGAAGAAGTTCCAAATCTCATCCCTATTATCCCATCAGCGCCCAATTTCCTTGCTTCATCAACCATTCTGTTATAAGCTTCATCTCTGGATTTTGAAATTAAATCAGTAAAAGTTTTTATCTCTCCGCCAATAATCATTTTGAAACTCGCCATAATGTCTCTTCCAATATGCCTGCTTCTGACAGTATTTCCCCTAACAATCCCCAAAACTTTCAGTTTTTTCCCGCTTATTTCATTTCCTGTTGTAGCAATAATTTCTTTCATAATCAAAATAAGTTTGCCGGATTAATAAATTTAATCCCCTGCTAATTCAGCTTTTCCAGAATCAATTAAAATTTTTGCAATCTCTTTCGGAATGTTTGCAATCTGCCCTTTTTCATACGCTCCCATTTTCTCCCCTTCTAATCCGACAAATTCTTCAACAAATTCCCTGAAGACAATAAGTTCATTTTTCTGCTCTTGCTGGCTTCCGTTAAGCATATCATTTAAAGTTTTTTCAGACAAGTCAATTGATTTCATCAGCTCTTCAAACAAAGTTTTTTCAAAAGGGAGCATATTTTCAAAGTCCTGCTTTGAAATTCCGGTTTCAGAAGCAACAAGAACAAGATTAAGAATTTTCTTTTTTCTTCTCAAAATAAGCTCCTTAAAAAGAGTGATTGCATTTTCCAGCTGTTTCTTTGTCTTGACTATCACATCAGAGAATAAGTCATTGTCTTTTGAAGAAATTTCCCTCTTTTCGTTCAGATAATTTGCAACTTCATTGACAAAATTTTTTGGCAGTTGCTGAAGCTGTTCAGAGTATCTTTCTTTTTTTGAAGCTTCGTAAATGTCATTGTAAGTAATCATTTTGATTGAAGAGAAAAATGGTTTAAATTTATAATTGAAGCGTCAATCAGCCTTGGGCAGTATCTCAAAGGGAAAAATAAGCGAAGAAAACCGATTAGGTTGTCTCGCGCTTCGTAAATGTCATTGTAAGTAATCATTTTGATTGAAGAGAAAAATGGTTTAAATTTATAATTGAAGCGTTATCAAATTTAGCAAGTTTAGTGGGAAAGTCAAGCGAACGAAACCGGAGGTGTTGTCGCGCTTCGTAAATGTCATTGTAAGTAATCATTAAAATAAAACAAATTATTCATTTTTAACAATTTCCGTATGGTAGAATATCATTTATTAAATCCAAGTTTGACAAGAAGCTCTTTTCCTGCAATTCTTCCAAGGTTGCCTTTTCTGCATTCATTTTCTGTAAATTTTTTCTCTCTTGGAATTGAATCATTGTAGAAAAGAACAGGAACAGGCTCTGCCGAATGAGCTTTATTTTTGCACGGAGTGCAGTGGTCTGCGGTTATTATGACTTTTATCTTGTTCGGAGGGCAGAATTTTCTTAGAAAATTAAACAATGTCTTGTCAATAAACTCAAGCATTTCTTTTTTCTCAAAAGGTTTTCCATCATGCCCAGGAATGTCTGTTTCTTTTAAATGAATATAAACATAATCTGCTTTTCTCTTGTTTTTTCTAAGAACCCATATTGAAAATTTGCACGCTCTTGCAAGTCCTTCTTTAAGATTTGCGTAAACATCCATATTTTTTAATTTGGGATAATCAAAAGAATAAGTTTTCATTCCTGCAGTTTTTGAAAATCCTATTTCCAAAGGCATATACGCAGCAGAAACCCAGTTTTTGTAAACTTTTAATTTAGGAACTTCTATTCCTGCCCCTCTTACAAGAAGAAAATTAGCAGGAAGCAGCCCTCTTTTTCTTCTGTCTTCATTTAAAGGATGAGAATTAAGAACCTCATATGCTTTTTCAAGAAATTCATTTACTATATTTGCAGAATACTGCGAATTCTCCTCTTCATCCAATTGTTTGCATAGAGAAATTTTATCTGAAACCATTGTTTTCCCCTGCATATAAACTCCATCATTTCCTGAAATATTATCTGAAAAACCGCCTTTGAAAACCAAAGCTCCTCTGTGCCCGACAGTGGGCTTGAATATGAACTGGCAGGGAAGTTTTATTTTATTCAGCGCTTTTGCAAGTATTTCTGCTTCATAAGTTGTAAGAGTTCTTCCTGCTCTCCTGTCAATTATAGTTCCAGATTTAAATGATTCAATTGTGGCAAAATTAGCTCTTAAAGCCAAATCTCCTCTCACAAGTTTTATATCTGTTCCTCTTGCTTCTAACTGCCCTCTTGTGCTTGAGATAAGTTCATTTCCAAAAATAGAAACAATGGCTTCATCAGATTCAGGAATAAATCCTGGACGCACAGGATACATATATCCTAATTCTCCGCGGGAAGCCAGAAAATTTGCATTCGGCATATTGGCAGATTCCAAAGGGGTTTTATCGCCAAGCTGAGAATTGGGCAAATCTCCCATTCCATCAACAACAATTAATACTCCTTTCATAGATTTTCCCTCTTTTTATTCATCTCTTCAGATAGGGGTTATTCTTTATAAAAATTTATGTTCCCTTGGAAAACATTATAAATCTTCCAAGAGTTGAAAGAATATGTTTGCAAAACTAAAGGAAAAGTTAAAAGACTGGACAAAGAACATTACAAAAAAAGCAGAAGAAACTTCCAAAAAGGAATCCAAAAAAGAAAAAGAGAAGGAAAAAGCAAAAATTCCTTCAGTTTCCAAAAAAGCAGAAAAGAAAGAGCAGAAAAAAGAGGAAAAAGAAGCTAAAAAAGAAAAGAAAGCAGAGGCAAAAATCCTGAAAGAATTGAATATTGAAACAGAGAAATACGAAGAGAATCTTAAAAAATTAGAAGAAGAAACTAAAAAAGAAGAAGAATTGGAAGAAGAGGAAGAAGAGAGGAAACCTGGAAGCAAGTCTTTTTTTCAAAGAATAACTTCAGGAATAAATAAAGTAAAAGTTTCAGAAAAAGAATATGATGATTATTCAGAAGAGCTGGAAAATATACTCCTTGAAAATAATGTGGCTCTTGAAGTTGCAGAAAGAATGGTTTTGGATTTGAAAGAAAAGCTTGTTGGAAGAGAATTCCTGAAAAAAGAAGTTGAATCAGGAATAAAGAGCTTGTTTGGAGATATTATTGGGGATATTTTAATCAATCCGCCTGATTTGCTGATGGAAATAAAAGGAAAAAACATAAACAGCAATCCTTATGTAATTTTATTCTGCGGTATAAACGGAAGCGGGAAAACAACAACAATCGCAAAAGTTGCAAATTATCTTAAGTCAAAAAATATTTCCTGCCTTATGGCTGCAGCAGATACATTCAGGGCTGCTTCAATAGAACAGATAAAAGAGCACGGAAATAAATTAGGAATAAAAGTAATCAGCCACGATTACGGAAGCGACCCTGCTTCTGTTGGATTTGATGCAATTCAATATGCGAAAAAAAATTCAATTGACTGCGTCCTTATAGATACAGCAGGAAGAATGCACACGCAGAAAAATCTTCTTAGGGAAATGGAAAAAATAGTCAAGGTTTGCAAGCCAGACAAGAAATTATTTATCGGGGAAAGCATAACCGGAAATGATGCAGTTGAACAGGTTAGAAGTTTTAATGAAGCAATAGGAATTGACGGAATAATTCTTACAAAAGCAGATATTGATGAAAAAGGCGGAACAGCATTAAGTGTTGGCTATGTTACAAAAAAGCCGATTTTCTATCTTGGGACAGGGCAGGAATACAATGATATAGAACCTTTCAATAAAAATAAGTTTATAGAAAAGCTGGGCTTGTAAGTCTGCTTATTTCCAATACATAAGATTTATATTCCCTCAAAAAATATAAAACCAAATGAATTTAGTAAAAAAACTTGCAGAAGCGGGAAAACAGACAAAAGAAGACAAAATAGAAGTTTCAAGAGCATTTTCTAAAATGGCTGAAGGAAAGGACTATTATGGCAGAAAGGATTTGATAAATCAAAAGAATATAACTTTTCTTAGATTGCCTTTGCAGTATTTCTCAAGATTGTTTGGAAAAGATTACTGGAAAATTGGCAGAAGTTATCACCCAAGCCAGTTTATATAATTCTATCAAACCCAAAATTTCTCGTTTTGGTTGCAAAAATGCAACCCAACTTTTAAATATCCTTTTTTCAAACATTTCTTATGTTTACAATAACCTATAAAGACAAAAAAACAAAAGCAAGAATAGGAAAACTTAAAACTAAAAGCGGAATTGCTGAAACTCCTTTTTTTATGCCTGTTGCAACACGGGGAGTTACTAAGGGGCTCACATCAGAAGAATTGAAACAAATAAAAGTTCAGGCAGTAATTTCCAATGCACTTATTCTTTATTTAAGAAATGGAAGCGAAATAATAAAAAAATTCAACGGGATAAGAAATTTCATGAATTTTAAAGGAATCAATTTTACTGATTGCGGGGGATTTCAGATGTATTCAAAGCAGATTTATCTCAATTCAAATGACAAAGGAATAAATTTTAGAAATCCTGTAAACGGAGAAAAATTATTCATTACTCCTGAAAAAGATATGGAAATACAGATGGATATAAACAGCGATGTTGCTATGTCCTTGGATTCAATGCCGATGTATGAACATTCAAAAAAAGATATTGCAGAAGCAACAGAAAAAACAATAATGTGGACAAAGAGATGCAAGGAGCATCACGATAAACTGCAGGAAGGAATTCCAAAAGAAAAAAGGCAGATGCTTTTCGGGATTATTCAAGGTGGAATTTTTGAAGAGCTTAGAAAAAAAGCTGCAGAAGAAACAATAAAGCTTGATTTTGACGGATATTCAATAGGGGGATTTGGGCTTGGGGAAACTATTGACGAGGAATTTAAGATAGTTGAACTTGTGAAGAAAATAGTTCCTGAAGAAAAGCCTGTTTATCTTATGGGAATAGGAACTCCTGTTGAGATTTTGAAGGGAATTGCTCTTGGAGTTGATGTGTTTGATTCAAGAATGCCCACACAAAATGCAAGGCACGGAACTCTTTTTACCTCAAAAGGAAATTTAAAGATAACAAATGAAAAATACAAGTTTGACAAATCTCCTGTTGATGAAAAATGCAATTGCTTTGTCTGCAGGAATTATTCAAAAGCTTTCTTAAGATATCAGTTAATTAATGATGAGCCCACAGGAAAGAAACTTGCAACATATCATAATATTTATTTTCTTACAAAATTAATTGAGGAAGCAAAGAAGGAGATAAAAAATGGGACTTTTGAAAGGTTTGCGAAAGATGTTGAGGAAAAGTACAAATAGAATTCAAACCACAAATTTATTAACTCTTAAAATGCTCTCTTTTTCATGCTTGAGAAACTCGGAGAAGCAATAAGAAAAGCAACAGACAAGATAGCAAATGCATTGTTTCTTGACAAAGATGCAGTTGATTTGATTGTTCGCGACTTGCAGAGAGCCTTAATTGAAGCAGATGTTAATATTGCCCTTGTAAAAGAATTGAGCGACAAGATAAGAAAATCTGCGATGGACGAGAGAATAAAGGGGGTTGAAAAAAAAGAACATATAATCAAAATTCTTCATGATGAACTTTTGGGAATTTTAGGAGAATACAAGCAGTTAAAACTTGATGCGAAGCAGAACATAATTCTTCTTCTTGGACTTTATGGAAGCGGAAAAACCACAACAATCGCAAAGCTTGGAAATTATTATTCAAAACGCGGTTTCCGCGTTGCACTTGTCGGATTGGATGTTCATCGTCCTGCAGCGCAGGAGCAGCTGAAGCAGCTGGCAGAAAAAAACAAGCTGAATTATTTTATTGATTTTGAAGAAAAGAATCCTGTTAAAATTCTCAAAAAATATGAAAAAAAGCTGAAAGATTACAATTTGATTTTGATAGATACAGCAGGAAGGCATACTTTGGACGATGAATTGATTAAGGAAATAAAAACAATAACAAAAGAGGCAAAGCCGACAGAATCAATTCTTGTTATTCCTGCAGATATCGGGCAGGCGGCAAAAACACAGGCAAAGCAGTTTAAGGATGCTGTTAATATTTCAGGAGTTATTATCACAAGAATGGATTCAACTGCAAAAGCAGGAGGAGCACTGACAGCTTGTGCAGAAACAAAAGCTCCGGTTTATTTTATAACAACAGGGGAAAAAATAAATGACATAGAAGAATTCAATCCAAAATCTTTCCTTTCCCGCCTTTTAGGAATGGGCGATTTGGAAGCGCTGATGGAGAAGATAAAATCAGTGACAGAAGAGAAGAGCCAGAAAAAAATTCAGAAAAATATTGAAGAAGGAAAACTGACTCTTGATGATGTTATAGAACAAGTTAAGTCAATGTCTTCCCTTGGAGGATTTGAAAAAATAAAATCAATGATTCCTGGGCTTTCTAATATGAAAGCAAAAATTCCAGAGGGAGTTTTGGAAAATCAGGAGGCAAAAGTTGCAAGATGGGAGCATATAACAAAGTCAATGACGCAGGAGGAAAAAGAAAACCCTGAAATTCTTGAAAAGCAGACATCAAGAATTGCGAGAATTGCAAAGGGGGCAGGTGTTCCGACAAGCGATGTCCGCTCTCTCTTAAAGCAGTATAAAATGCTGAATGATATGCTTAAGTCAGGGGCAGGAATGGATATGTCAGAAGGAATGAGCCAGAAGCAAATGATGAAATTTGCAAAAAAGTTCGGGAAAAAGATGAGGTTTTAAGACAATAATTCTTTTAAATTAGGTTAATAATTGAAGTAGATGTTAAATAAATCTTTATTTGAAGAAATTGTAAATTTTTTAAATTATTTGCAGATAAATGATTTTTTCCCAAATAAAAGAGATATAAATAAATTTATAGAAAATCAAACTGATTATAATAAAAAAAGAAAATTAGACAGAATAATCTCTTTATGTAGGGAAGAAGGATATTTAATCGTTATCTCAAGAGAAACTGAAATAATCTCTAAAAGGAAAAATGAAGTTGAATCTAAATCTTACGATACAACCAAAATAACAACGGCAGGATTAAAATTTTTAGAAGAGTATGAAATAAAAAAAAGGCAGGAAAATAATACAAGAACAACATTATTCTTAACTAGCATTATAGTATTAACTACAATTGTAACATTTTTTAATGAACTGGGCTTAATAGATAAGTGGGTATTGATGATAGTTTACTTAATTTTCTCTATGATATTATTAATTTATTTCAAGAGGGCAAAGGTTATAACCATTTAAAAAAGAGGTGATAACTAATTCCTCTTCCCCATAATCCTTAAATATCTCTCATTTCAATTTCTTTTATGGCAGAATTATCATCCCAGCTTATCACAACAATTTCAGGAATGGTTGGAGTTCTTATAGGGGCGTCAATAGGCCCGATTGTCAATCATCAGCTGAATACAAGATACAGCAAGAAAGATTTGATTTTCAAGAGAAAGCTGGATTATTTTGAGAAAGTTCTTGATACAATAGAAAAGAATATGAAATTATACAAACAGGAAGTAAAAAAACTTGAAGCATCAAAAGACAGGAAAGAAATAAAAAAAGTTGCAGAAGAAATGAAAAAGGAAAGGAAAAATTTTCTTGTTATGTCAAGCCCTTTGTATTTTGATATAAAGAAAATATCGGGGAAAATTGTCCGCTTTGTAAAAATAGAGAAAGATATATTTAATAGAATTTCTTCATTGGAAAAGATAGACGAAAAAGAAAAAGAGGTTTTAATCGGGCAGATGAAAAGGATGCTTATGATTTTAGGAAAACGGGGGAATGATATTCTCTTTGAAATGAAAAAGGAATTGAAAAAATGACAAACATAATTTCCCAAGGGGCAGAAGCAGTTATCAAACAGGAAGGGGATTGTATTATAAAAGATAGAATTCCAAAATCTTACCGCATAAAAGAGCTGGATGTCAAAATAAGGAAACAAAGAACAAAGGCAGAAGCAAAACTTCTTGAAAAAGCTTCAAAAATAATTAATTCTCCAAAACCATTTCCTTTGGAAAACGATTATCAGATAAAAATGCCTTTTGTTGAAGGGAAAAAACTTTCAGACAATCTCAATTTATTTCCATTAAAAGAACAAAAAGAAATCTGCAGAATGATGGGCAAAGAAGTTGCAAAACTCCACAATGCAGATATAATTCACGGAGATCTGACAACTTCAAATATGATTTTAGCTGAAAGCGAGAATAACAAAACCTCTCCTGAATTAAAAAGAGGTGATAATTTAACTTCTCCACAGATATTCATTATAGATTTCGGGCTTGGATTTATTTCTGTAAAAGCAGAAGACAAGGCAGTGGATTTGCATCTGTTAAAACAGGCATTTGAAGCAAGGCATTTTCAGAATTGGGAAGTTTTATTTGACGAATTTTTAAACGGCTACAAAAATTATAAAGAAGCAGAAAAAGTTATTGAAAGATTAAAGATTATTGAAAAAAGAGGACGATATAAACATGAATAATTATTTCTTATCTGGAATAAATCCTTTAATGTGGCCGACAACCTTCATGTAAACTTTCAAATCTTTAGTATTATCAACAAAACAAAATTCGTAATCATGACCCATATAACTAAGTCTAAACCCAACTCCTTTATCTTTTTTCCAATAGTCTAATATTGTCGCAATAGAATTATCCTCTTCTTTATATTTCAAAACTTTTTCCCAATCTCTTTTTTTAGGTTCAATATCCATTTCATCCATCCATGCAGGGGAAACTTT
This sequence comes from uncultured archaeon, assembly GCA_902386025.1. Classification (GTDB taxonomy): domain Archaea; phylum Nanobdellota; class Nanobdellia; order Pacearchaeales; family GW2011-AR1; genus RBG-13-33-26. Next base: position 25,352 of record CABMHR010000001.1, read on the forward strand.
TCCTTCATACCATCCAAGATTTTTGCAATCATTTACAAATTGTTCAATTGAGTAAACCATAACTATCTATTATTTAGACATTTAAAAGAATTTGTTTTATTGGAAATATGTTTAGGAATAGCCCCCCCAGGATTCGAACCTGGGTCCCAGCCTTTCTCTATGGAATTTCCTCATTCAATAAGAAAACCCATACCAAAGGGCTAGATACTTGACCGCTGTACTAGGGGGCTGTCTGTTATTTTAATGAATTTTATTCAATTTATAAGAGTTTTGGGGAGGCATATTCTGTGCATCAAAAGGTTTAAAAGATTAAATTGCGGTTTAGTAAGATGCCAGAAAAAATTGAAGAAAACACAGAAGAAAAGCAGGAAGAAAAGACTAAAAAACCAAAGAAAAAGTCACAGGAAGAATTCGAAAAGAGAGTAATTGAACTCGCAGAAAAAGGACTTACAGGAGAAAAAATAGGCGAGGCTTTAAAGAAAGAAGGAATTCATTCAAAAGAATACAAGAAAAAAATATCAGAAATACTCGGGGGCAGATATGTCAGCCCAGATATGAAAAATATTCAGGAAAAGCTGGAAAAGCTGGAAAAACATTCAGCCAAAAACAAAGGCGATAAAAGAGCAATGAGAGACAAGGAAAGAGTGTCTGCAAAATTGAGAAGATTGAACAAATATCTGAATAAGTAAGATTATTTTTTGAGGGGGTGCAGAGGTGGAAATTAAAAATTTAGAATCAGAAATTGAATTAATTGCCGGCAAATTCGTAGAAGCATCATCAGACAAGGAAATAGTTATTATCAGCCATTTTGATACAGACGGGATAACTTCTGCAACAATTTTAATCCAGACATTAAAAAAAATGGATAAAAGATTTTCTGTTAAAATTGTCAAGAGGCTTGAAGAAGAAACAATATTTCAGCTGCCAAATGACAAGGTTATAATATTTTTGGATTTGGCTTCAGGAAGCATGAATCATCTTGCAAAAACCAGTTTAAAAAATGTTTTTATAATTGACCATCACGAAATATTTCAGGAAATACCAAAAGAAGTAAATATTATTAATCCGCAGCTGAATGGAAAAGAAGAAATAAGCAGTTCAAGTTTGGTTTATCTGTTTTGCAAGCATCTTGCAGAAGAAAACAAAGAACTTGCAAAGCTTGCAATTCTTGGAATGATTGGAGATTCAATGGAAAAAAGCATAGACAAGCTGAATAATCTTATAATCAACGACGGGGAAGTTAAAAGAAAAAGGGGGCTGTTGATTTATCCTTCTACGCGTCCGCTTAATCGAACTCTTGAATATTGCTCAGAGCCGTATATTCCTGGAATAACCGGAAATTCGGCAGGCGTCACAGAATTGTTAAGAGAAGTTGGATTAAGTTCAGCATCAGGGAAATATAAAAGCCTGATAGAGCTTGATGAAAATGAAATGTCCAAGCTGGTGACAGCAATAATGCTGAAAAATCCGAGAGTCAGAAATAAAGAGATAATAGGGGATATTTTTCTGATAAAATTATTCAACAAGCTTGAAGATGCAAGGGAATTGAGTGCAATGATTAATGCCTGTTCAAAATCCGGGGAAAGCGAGACAGCGATTCAGTTCTGCATGGAATCTGCAAAGGCAAAGAAGAGAGCAGAATTAATGCACACAAAACACAAGCAGTTTATAATTTCAGGATTGAAATTTGCTTCAGAAGCAGAAAAGATAGAAGGAAATGGATTTGTAATAATCAATGCAAAAGACAAGATAAAAGATACAATAATAGGAACAATTGCAAGCATTCTTTCAAGCTCTTCAATTTATGAAGAAGGGACAATAATAATCACATTGGCTTATTACGACGACAAAATAAAAGTTTCTGCAAGAAGCGCTGGAAAATGCGCAAGAAACTTAAGGGAAATATTGACAGAAGTAGTTTCTTTAGTTGGGGGGGAAGTTGGGGGGCACGAATTTGCGGCAGGATGCATGATAAAACAGGAAAAAGAAAAAGAATTTTTGGATTTGCTGAAAAAGAGATTGGAAATTGAATTGGTAAAAATTTAGCAAAAGGGAAAAATAATCAATATAAGAATAAAAATGTATTAGTAAATAACAGTTTATGAAACTGAATATTGCTTCTGTGAAAAAGAGGTGATAACAACTTCCTCATCTTCCTTATCCTAAACCTTTAAAATCCCCTTTTCTTTTCATATTTTATGAATAATCTGGAAGTCGGAGATTTGGTTTTATGCACAGTGGACAGGATAGTCGGAACAGCAGTATTTGTAAAAATAGACGAGAAGAATATAGAAGGTGAAATAGTAATGAGCGAAATAGCTCCAGGAAGAATCAGGAACATAAGGGATTACGTAGTTCCTCGTAAAAAAATTGTCTGCAAGGTTCTTAGAATATCAAGTTCTGGAAATATTGAATTGTCATTAAGGCGTGTTTCCCAAAAAGAAAGAAAAGAAGTAATTGAAAAAGACAAGAGTGAAAAAAGTTATATCAGCATATTAAAAAGCGTCCTTGGAGAAAATGTTGGAAAAGCAGTTCAGGAAATATCAAAAGAAGATAGTGTTTTTTCATTTTTGGAGGAAGCAAAAACAAATCCTGCAAAGCTGGAAAAAATTGCAGGAAAAGAAAATGCAAAAAAGATTCTTGATATTTTAAATACCCAGAAAAAGAAGAAGGCAGTAGTAAAGAAAGAAATTCATATGACTACTCTGAAGCCGAATGGAATAACATTAATCAAGAAAGTTCTGGAAATTTTCAAGGGAATAAATGCAAGATATATCTCTGCAGGAAGATATAGCCTGGAAATTGAATCAGAAGACATCAAAACAGCAGACAAAAAGCTAAGAGATATGATTGACAGCGCAGAAAAAGAATCAAAGAAGCTGGGGATAGAATTCTCAGTAAAATAGAGGGAATATATTTATTTGTATAAAGGTTAAAAACTGTGCGGAAAATAAATAGTTATGGTTTAATAAGATTTTATTTCTACAAAAAAGAAGTGATATCAAAAAGTTTTAATTAAATTCCTTCCAAAATAAATAATTAAAATAATTTCCCCTGTTTCTCCGCATTTCCTATCATTGCCTTTCCGTATTCCCCGTCATAACCTGGCTGAACTTTTATTTTCTCTTCTCTGTTTTTTATGATTATGTCAATTATTTTTTCATTTGCATTTTTTCTTGCAAATTCTTCTCTTGAAACATTCAAAAGAATATTAAACTCATTTCCAAACATTTCAATAAGAGAATTATATTCCTTCCAAACTGCCTTGCTTTCCATAGAGCTTCCCAAAGCTAAAGAAAGCAGTTCATGGAGAGGAAGAAGTTTATAGAAAGGTTTTGTTCTTTCTGGCTTAAATCCTTTTTTATGCAAAGCAAGCTGTTCAACTCTGTTGTCAACTCCGATTGTAAGGGATTTTTTGCATACCGGACAGATTCCGTTTAATTTTTTGCTTTCTTCTGGAGAGCAGGAGAAATTGCACAATCTGTGTCCGTCCCAGTGATATTTCCCGTATGCGGGCTCTGTTTCAATTGTCGCTACAAATGTTTTGTTTCTTATCTGATTTATTATTCCAGAATAAGAATCTGTCTTCTCAAAGATAGTTGCTTCTCTTCCTAGTCTAAACGGCCAGAAGCTGTGGCTGTCGGAAAAGCTGATTATTGCCTTGTCTTCCAGCTCCTTGATTCTCCAATTCATTTCAGGGTCAGAGCTCATCCCTGTTTCAATTGAATGTATATTCTCAAGCTGTTCTTTAAAGCATTCTTTCAAGCTGTCAAATCCAGACATGCTTCCAAAAACTCCAAAATAAGGAGTCCAAATGTGCGCAGGAATTATTTCTATGTCTTTGGAAATATTCATCATTTCTTTAACAAATTCATCTCCTGAAATTTTGAATATCGGCCTTCCGTCGTAGTCTCTTCTTCCTTTTGCATCAAGATAAGAATGAATTTTTTCTGCAATTTCAATATTTGGAACAAGAAGAACCAGATGAATCCTTCTGCCCCTGCCTTGAGTGTAAATTAAAGAGATTTCCCCTGTAATTATAAAAGGAAAATCCTGATAATAATAAAATCCGTTTTTCTCTTTCAAGTTTTCTTTTATCTCTTTAAACCATAAAGGATGGGTGAAATCTCCTGTTCCAAGCAGTTGAAGTCCTTTTATTTTAGCCCATTTAACAAGATTATCAAAAGTTATATTAGTGCTGCAGGCTCTTGAAAATCTTGAATGAATATGGAAATCTGCAAATAGAACATTATTAAAATTTATTTTCTCTTTCATAAGCATAAAAAATAGAATTAATTAATAAAGATTGCTGTAAAATAAAAGAAATTATCTTCTTTTCTTTTTGCTTTTCAGAACAATTCCGCCGCCGATTAATACTATCAAAACTATTGCACCAACAATTATCCAAGTTGAATTGGAAGATTGTGCTGTTTCTCCTGTTTCATTGTTTGTTGTAGTTTCGGGGTTATTTGTCAAAACTGCTTTTGGAGCAATTGCGAAATAACTAAAGCTGTTTAGTTCAGTTGTGTAATAGTAATAAGTAGCATCTTCGCTACTGAATGTTGTTGTCAATTCATTCCATTTCTTCCCAGTTTCATCATATTTAAGTAATGCAACATCATTCTTTGTTATTCCTTTTTGTGAAACCCATGTCTTTTCAACTTGTATCTTCATTGTTGCTTTGTTTAAGGTGCTTGCTAAATTTTGAGTATCAACTTTTAAGTATTTGTATGCGCCTGAAACTGCTGATACGGCAGAAGGAGTTGAATCATATTTATTTACTGTAACTTGCGCATTATTTGTAGTTGAACTAACTTCTACTTGAATCTCTTTTACACCAGAGTCAGATGCAAATCCGCTTATGGTTGCAGGAGTTGTAGGAGTTATAATAGTGGCAGATTCTGTACTTGTAGAAGATGGTTGCACAATGCTTGTTCCTCCTGTTGTTGAAGAACTAGTACTGGGCCCCCAAACAGTATATGAATCAGTAGCAGTCCCAATATTTCCTGCTAAATCATAAAAAGTACAAGTTTGGGTAATTATCCCTGCTGTTGTTGTTGAAGGATTAGCAGTAAAAATATTGCCCGCATCACTTATCCCAGTAAAATCATCTGATGAAACACAAGAGCAGGTAACAGTTTGCCCCACAGCTACATCACTGCTGGGAGTACAAGTCATAGTTCCTGTAGGATGTGTATTGTCAACAGTTATATTTATTGAAAGAGTTTTGTTTAAATTTCCGTTAGTATCATTTACCCAGACAGTAACATTATAAAATCCGTCAGGTAAAGTATGGGTATCTAAAGTGTAATTCCAATATCTTGAAGAAGTTGTCGCATTTGACGCCTTAAAGAACCAGCTTCCAGCTCCTGATTTTTTAGTAAAATTGGAATAACTAAAATTAAAGAATACGCTTCTAATAGCATTTCCATTATCTGCAGTTGAGATATTTAATATTAAATCCCCAGAATAATTTCCAGCTGATAAAGCAGATGCAGCCATAGATTTGTTAAGCCCATATACATCGGAGAAGGTTACATTCTCTGGAGCAGTTGTATCATTTACAAAGACGGTGATATTTGTTTCATTATAAAAGATAGTTCCCGTCTGGTTATAGATTACTCTTACAGTCATATTATATTTTCCAGGATTTGGAGCAGTTGCATTAAACCAAAAGAACATTGTAGAGTTATTTGCAATAAGAGGAGTTCCTGCTGCTCCGCTAACATTCCAACTTAAAGTTTGAATACCATTGGTAGTTGACAAATTAAAAAAGACAGCACCTGCAGCAGCAGCGATACCAGTTCTATTTGCAGTACCATTTGAACCAGAAGTTAAAGTAAATAAATCCCAATTAAAAGTAAAATCCCCCCATAAAGTAATATTAACTGAGGTTACATTGGTGGAATTACTAATCTGAAAAGGAGAGCCCATACTATTATTAATAGTAATATTGTAAATATGCCCCTTATCTTCATTAACATTTGTTCCATTCCAAGCTGCACTATAATTTACTACATTTGTTGCAGTAGAGTCTAATACACTTGATTGGAAAGCAATTACAAAACCAGGAAGAAATACTATAAAAATTGCTATTGAAAAAATAGTTATTAAACCAAAAACATCTTTCTTGCTTATTCCCTCTTTTCCCTCAACCATCTTTTATTTACTTAACCTCTATATTTTAAATATAGAACTTTAGGGTTTATAAATCTTTTTTTCTCAAAACACCATTCTCCTCGAAAAAAAAATTGCAAAAATGTTTAAGAAATATTTTTAAACTCAAAAATTTTATGAGAAATTATGGAAGAAAAAACTTTGGTTTTGATAAAACCCGACGGGCTTGTGAAAAGTCTGACAGGAAACATAATAACAACACTTTCTGAAACAAAATTGAAAATTGTCGGAGCAAAAGTGGTAAAGGTTAAAAGGGATTTGGCAGAAAAACATTATGGCGAATTGAAGAACAACCTTATAAAAAAGTTCGGGGAAGAAAAAGGAAAACAGATTTTTGAATCAACATTAGATTACATTCAGGGGAAATTTCATACAGACAGAGTTCTCGCCCTCGTTTACAAAGGGGAGGGGGCAGTTGATAAAGTAAGAAAATTAGCAGGAGAAACAAATCCTGAAAAAGCATCTCCTATATCAATCCGGGGAAAATACGGGAGAATCCATTCTGAAACAAAAGTTTTTGAGAATGTAATTCATTGTTCAGACAGTGCAGACAACGCAAAGAAAGAAATTGATTTGTGGTTTAAGAAAGACGAAGTAGTTGAATAATTTTTCATTAAAATAAAAGCGAAGTTAAGCTAATATAAAAACTAATCATCGTTAAAGCGGTGTATCTATTAAAAAAGAGGTGATAACTTAAAATCAGATAAAAAGGCTATAATTAAATTATTCGTCAGCATCAACAATTCCTTTTTCTGATACAAAGAATATTGCTTCATTGTCAGGCAAGTCAGGGCTGTCAATTAATTTTGCGACTCTGCTTCCCTGCTTTCCTCTTCTAAGATAAATTCTGTAAGTAGAAGCATGTCCGACAATATTCCCCCCTACTGCTGTTGTTGGATCTCCGAACATCTGTGCAGGATTTGCCATTACTTGATTTGTAACATAAACTGCAAGATTGTATGTCTCTGCAATTTTCATAAGATTGTGAAGATATTTGTTCAGTTTCTGCTGTCTGTCTGCCAATTCTCCTCTCCCAGAATATTCTGCCCTGAAATGCGCAGTAAGAGAATCAATAATCAAAAGTTTAATCGGCTCTCCGTTTTTAATCATTTCTGAAATTTTGTCTAAAAGCAAAATCTGGTGGTCTGCATTAAATGCTCTTGCAACAAAAATATTTTTCAGGACTTTTTCTGCATTTGCTCCCAATCCTTCTGCAATTTGTTTTATTCTCGCAGGGCGGAATGTTCCTTCTGTATCAATAAAGCAAGTTTTTCCGTTTGCTCCTCCGTTTTCAACAGGCAGCTGTGTTCTTACTGCAAGTGTTGAACCCAATTGAGTTTTTCCGCTTCCAAAAGCGCCGAATGCTTCTGTTATTGCTCTGCTTTGAATTCCTCTCCCCCCCAGAAGTGTATCTAATTCTTTGCTTCCTGTAGTAATATAAGTAATAGTCGCCCTTTTCTCTGCAAACTCCATTCCGTCAATAAATCCCAAGTCAAGCATCTTTCTTGCTGCCTGAATTGCTTTTCTTGCAACAGCTTCTCCTACTCCTGCAGTGTTTGCAAGTGAAGCAGGACTCAGAACAGCCAAAGACATCAAATCATAAATTCCTGCAGCATCTAATTTGGCAGCAACAGCAGGCCCAATCCCAGGCAAGTCTGTTAATTGAAGTTCTTTTTCTTCGCTTGGCTTCTTAACTTCCTCTTCCTCATCTGTTTTTTTCACCATAAAAAACTGAACTTCTCTCTGTTTATAAAGATTATTTGTCTATTAGATATATCTTAGAGAATAGTGAAGAATTTGTTTAATATGAGGAATAAACTTCCAGCAAAAAAAATTATAAAAACAAGAAATTCTGCTGTCCTGCCTGTTTTAATAAATCCTCTTATTTTAAGTTTAGAAGGATAGAATAATCTCATTCCTTGAATTGTTAGGCAGTCTAAAAATAAATGCAGAGAGTAGCCAAGAATAAAGGGGAGCAAAATTTCCCTAAAAAGAACAAATGTCAAGCAGGAAATTGCAAAAAGAAAAATAAGGCTGTGGCTTATTCCTCTGTGTTTTACAAAGAAATTGAAAATTCTGAATATTTTCCATTTTCCTATCTTGGAAAATCTTGTATCTGCATCTGGGAGAAGAGATGCAAGAATTGAAACAGGCAGAAATAAAAAAATATTTGGGGAATCTGAAAATAAAAGCAGTGTAAAAAATACTGCAGCAGCGATGTGTGTTCGAGCAAGCATGGAAAATAAAATAATCTGCATTTATTATATATTTTGAAAGACAAAATTGTTTATAAATAAAAATTGCTCTTTGAAGATTATGAAAAGCAATTTTTTTGTGGGGATGGTAAGAAAAACTTTGGAAGATAAAGGATATTATGTAACGCGAGAATACGGATTAATTCTTAAAACCAAAGAAAGTGAAGAGGTTATTGCAGATGTAAGATACAAGGAAGAAAAAGTAGTTCTTCCTTATTGGAATGGAAAAGAAAGCAAAGAAGTTTCAAAATTAAGAAGAATATTGCTTCAAGAAACAATTAGAGATTGCCCTCGCAAAGATTAATTCTCAAGTTCTTTTATCAGCAAATCAGAATCAATATCTTCTGCCTTTTCTATTATAAATTCAGGAGTGTTGAACAGCTTGTTGTTTCTTACTGTTCCGTGGAAGAACATCTCTTTCCCCAGAAGTTTTTCTCTTTGATTAATTAGTTCTTCCATATTTTCAAATTCAGTTATCCCCAAACTCGCCAGATTGTCCTGAAATGCGACTGTCTTTATTGTTTCTGTTCCGTCGTCAATTATTATATTCAGCAAAGCTCTTTTCTCTGCAGAAACTTTTCCGTGCTCTGCGCACACAAATCCCCCGTCTTCCTGAACTGCCTTTTTCTTGCAGGAAGGGCAGACATAAAAAAATCTCGGTTCAAATGTCTGGACAACAAATGCTCTGACTCTCACATTGTCAGAATTTTTTAATTCAGAAATTGTTTTTTCCCTGAAAACTTTTCCTGTTTTAATCTCCCCAATAGAGTCATTTGTTGCTTTTATCGCAGAAAAACTTCCCAAATGCAGTTCATTATCCCTCATGCTCCCATTTGAAATTTCAACAACCACATTTTCTGCAATTTCTCCTGTTTCAATAAGATGAATATTATTTGTATCCCATAAAACAACTTTTATGTTTGAAGTTTCATCTGCAAGAAATAAATTTGCAACTTTTCCGTCATCGCCTTTTTTTGTCTTGAATGTTCTTACAGGAGAAACCCCTATTACTTTTCCAACAACATTGACTTTTCTCATTCCTGGGAGCAATTCTTCTATTTTCAATTTTTCATTGTCAAAAGAAATTCCAAGTTCTGCTGCAATAACCTGTGCTGCCCCCTCTCTGCTTATCAATCCAGAAAGTTTTGCCCGTTTTGCTTCAATTTTCCTTTCAATTTCTTGAGAAGGAATATTTGACAATTTGGAAATCTTTTCAATTATTCTTTCATAATTTTCCATCGGCATCTGCTTTAAAATAAACAGGCGTTTTTAAGCATTCTTGTAAAAAACAGAAACGATTATAAACCAAGAAAATTCCATTAATTTATGGGTATCGCAGCAGTAAAAATAAAAATTTTCCCAACTTCACCTGATGTGGATTTGGAAGAATTAAAGAAAACTATAAAGTCTTTGGTAGAAAGAACAGGCGGAAAAAACTGCAGTTTTGAACAGGAGCCGATTGCATTCGGGCTTGAGGCGATAATTGCTCTTTTTGCATGGCCTGAAGAAATTGAACTTCAGGAATTGGAAGATTCTCTTAATGAGATAGAAGAAGTCAGTTCAATACAGGTTGTGGATATGCGCAGGGCATTTGGATAAAATCTAAAAACTCGGATTATTTTTCTAAATAAATGTTATCAGAAGAAGAAACAGAAGAATTTAAGCAGAAGATAATTTCCCAGATTGAATCAACTTTTCCAGAGGAGCAGATAGATTCGGCAGTAAGCCGGATTGAATCAATGAATTCAGAGGAATTTGAAAAGTTTTTAGAAAAGAACAAGATAATAAAGCAGGCAGGGGAAAATTCAGAGGAAAAAAATGAATGCGTTTTTTGTTCAATTGCTTCTGGAAAGATTAAGTCAGTTAAAATAAGTGAAAATGAAGGGGCAGTAGCAGTTCTTGAAATAAATCCAATATCTAAAGGACATTGTCTTGTGATAGCAAAATCTCATTCAGACAAAGATTCAAAGGAAGTTTCCTTGCTTGCAAAAGATATTTCAAAAAAGATAAAAAAGAAATTCAAGCCAAAAGAAGTTATTAGTTCTGCTTCAAGATTATTCGGGCACGAAGCAATAAATCTTCTCCCTGTTTATTCAGAAGAGAATTTTAATTCAGAAAGAAAATCAGCATCAATGGAAGAATTAGAAAAGATTAAAACAGAATTGGAAAACAATATAAAACTTAAAGCAGAAAAGCCAAAAAGCACAGTAGAAAAAGCAAAAGAAATTCTCTGGCTACCAAAGAGGATTCCATAAATTCAAATTGAAGATTTTGAAAGAAGCAAAAATAATAAAGCTCACAAGGAAGTTGGGGGAAAAGGGAATTCCCTGCCTTATCTTGACTTGCTTGTATTTTTTTCTTATTGATTTTATTTCTTCATTAGTAAGCCCGTTCCAGTTTGATTTTATAATCTTATTTCCAACTTTTAGGTTTGTGTAAAGCCAGTCTCCTTCTCTAAGATGTATTGCCTGTATTTTTCTTACCATACAGACTTCATCAATCGCTCTTGAATACATATACAAATAAGAAATAAAAATAATTGACAAGCCAATAATTGAAAAGATTATTTCAAAAAATCCAAGAAGAATAAGAACTGCTCCAAGCAGAGTAAGAGAAATCATAAGTTTTTTCTTTTTCTCTAATTGTCTGGCAAATTCTTTTTTGAATGCCTTGAAATGCCTAATGCAAAGAACAGTGCTTGTTGCAAATATATATGCAAATCCAGAAAATAGGAAAATCAGAAGGAAAGTCAGCAGAGACTGGATGTTCAAAATAAAAAATGAAGAAGTTGGAAGTATTGCTCCAAAAGAAATCATAAGCTTCGCATCTCCGCCGGCAAAAACTCTGCTGTAATAAAATAAATTCCCCAATAGGAAAAATACCCCAAGCCCGATTAACCCCTGATAAAAGAAAGAAAATCCGTCATTGTTAAAAAGAGAATAAAAAAACCTGAATTCAAGTGCAAATATTACTAAAGAGAAATTAAGCCAGTTTGCGATTTCTCTTGTCTTCAAATCCTGAATTACAGCAAAAATAATCCACGCCAAAGCAAGAGCCCATAGGAATATCACCTCATACATAATAAGAAAAATATTTTATTGTTAATAAAGGTTTAGAAATCAGGAAAGAAAGTTAAGTTAATGTAAAATCCAATCATCGTTAAAGTCGTGTATCTGTAAAAAAGAGATGATAATTCAATCCGTTAAAAAATGTGATAACAAAATATTATTTTGCCCTTATTTCCAAGCTTCTCTGAATTCCGCCTTTCTTGTAAGGATGCTTTTTCTTGTTTCTTCTTTTGTCTTTCCCCTTGTTTCTTCTTTCAGAAAAACCATAATCACTCATTATGTTTATTAGTTAATAAGACATTTAAATTTTGCTAAAATTAAAAATTATTTGCTGACGAAACACTTTCCGTCAGTTCCTGAAACGTCAGTTGTCAATAAATGAACATCATATCCTGCAGTTGCTGTTAATGAACCTGCCTTGCTGTTAATCTTTATGTCAGCGCATTTCAATTCACAAGTAATTGAAGGGCAGGTTGCAATGCTGTATTTAGCAAAGTCAGAAACTCCTGCAAGAACAGCACAGCTTGTCTTTACAACAAGATTATCTTCATTAACTCTTAATGTTCTTTCAGCAGAGCAAAAGCTGAATTTTTGATTTAATCCGCAGGCAGAGTTGCAGTCATCTTTTAGAGAGTCAACATTTGTTGGGCTAAGAAGATTCTTGAAAGCGCTCCATCCAGTAGCAAAGCCAAATATTAATACGATTAATATAACTAATCCAAGTATAAGCAGAATAATTGTGCTTGTAGGCAGTCCTTGCCCCCTACTATTTTTTGCAGAAAAATTGTATTGCGAAAAATTCCTGTTTTCAGCTCTTTTATTTTCTCTTTTGTTAAGCATATCTAAATAAGAATTGTTTTGTTTAAAAATGTTTTTATTACGATGCTGTATATTGAACAGAAAAAGAAGTTATTTCTTTAGCCCACCACAAAATTCCTTCTACTTCTTTTTTCTCAAGGTAAAATCCTGTTTTTTTCAAGGCAGTATATCTATCCCAAGTTTCTTCCACATAATTGTCATTCCCTCCGCAGCTCCATCCGTTATACGCCCTTAATGCTGCTTCCCATTCAGTATATTTTGCATTTTTCCCAGAACATTGGAAATCTTTTCCTTCTTTGTAGTTATCATAATCTTCTTTTAAAAGCTGAGCTCCAAAATTAATATTAGTTTTAATATCCAATAAATTATTTTTGCATTGTTCTATTTCAGTTGGAGAGCCACTGCAATGTGCATCAATATTTATCTGCATTAATCCTATTGATTTTCCATTATCCCCTATTTTGTCATTCCTGCATCCAGATTCCTGCATTATAACTGAAAGCAAAAGAACAGGGTCAATTCCTTTGGAAGAAGCAGAATTAATAATGCCTGCTAAAAGAGAGTCGCAATAATCGCCGCAGCTGCAGATTCTGTCTTTTATTGTATGTGTTTTGGCGTATTCAAATATTTTATTAATATCTTCTTTAGGAGTTCCTCCTCCCAAATTGTTAAAATGATTCTGTTCTATATTTGCATTAAGCTGTTCAATCAATTCAATTCCTGCAAAATGATTCTTTATTGTTATTGTAGAGGAAAAAAAGGTGAATATTGCAATGCAGCATACCAGAACAACTCCGATTACTAAAAGCGTTATCGGCAAATCTCCTCTTTTGTTATTTATTATTTTGCGCATCATTTTCATTTATTATTTTGTTTATTTTCACTCTTTCATCATTGCTGTTGCCTGCAAGTTCATTGGCAAGAAAAGTTTTTTCAGCAAGCACCTTTGATTCCTGCGATAAATCTGTCTGCACCCCCTCCAAGCTTATTACTTTTGTTTTTGACATCAGGACAGTAATAACAATTGAAAGAATAAGAATCCCCACTATGATTAAAGTTGCAATTATCCATGCAACAGTTTCTCCTGTTTGTCCATACTTGTCAGAAATTAATTTACATCTTGACATTTTTTTCTGATTTTGCCACAACTCCTAAAATTTTTATTAGATATTGATTCCCAAGAGCATCAAGAGAGTAAAAACTTCTTTCAACGCACTGGGCTAAATTTGAAATTTTTTTTTCTGCTTGAACAGAGCATCCTGGAAGCCAGTTGTTATTTCCATCCTTCAAAGTTGAAATAGGATTGCTTAAATCGCTGATTTTGTAGAATTTAACTTCCATATAATATTGTTCATTATTTTTCCAAGCTTCCAAATCTCCAGAATTAAGGGTTAAATGGCATTTTGAGAGATAATTTTCTGAAGGATTAAGAGTTCCTCCTGAAAATAAATCAGAGTTTATCTGTCCGTCATAAGAAACGCAGTCTGCGAGATTATTGATTAATAATCTTGCTTCAACTTGTCTTGTATCATAAGGAGTGCTGTAAAAAACATAAACCATTCCGAATATTCCCCCTGCTACAATTATTATTATTGCAAACCAGTATACAGAAAGAATCTTGTCTCCTCTTTTGTTTTTTGTTATTTTCATATTAATTGTATTTGTTTATTTTGATTATGTAATTATCTTTTGTGTCTTCTGCCTGAACATCAGGATAAGCAGAAGCATCTACATTATTGAAAAAAGAATATGAATAGCTGCTTTTGTCGCTTAATTTTACCGTCACAACATTCCCATTTATTTTTATTATATTCTCCTTGCTTATTCCGTTTCCTGCAGCAATGGCTATTGCATCTGCCATATTTAGTTTCATCAGCATTCCCGGCTTTCCTGCATCAATAAGAAGAACTGCATTTTTTGCATATGCCTGTTCCATCATAACTGCTCCGCTTCCCTGCTTGTATAAAAACAAAACCAAAATTGCAAGAAAAATTAAATCAAGAACAATAAAAACAATATTATCAATTAAAATTACTCCGTTCTTATCTCTTACAGCCCTCTTTTTCATTATAAAAATAAAATCCCCAAATTAATAAACCTTATCCAACGCACAGGAAATTATGCTAAAGATTTTATCTGTTCGCATTTTAAATCATTAAGAAGAGTTGGTGTTGCTTCAACTATTGTTGGAGACAAATAATCGTGTCCAGATGCTCCCTTGACTGTTGTTCCAACAAAATATCCTGCTGTTCCTCCAACACCAATTCCCCCTAAAATTGCAACTGTTGCAGGGATAGATGCTCCCCCAGTTATAGCTGCTAATGCAATCCCTGTTCCTACTGCTACTCCCCCCGCAATCCAAGTCAAAACTCCAACTTCATTAAACATCCCAGTCATAACATAATAATCTTTATTCAGATAGATTTTCCCAAAATTTTTGGAATTGCTTGCTAAAGCTTCTGTAATTGCTCCTGAACTTTTTACTCCAATCATATAATCCAGATAACTTGTGTCTTTTCCTGGAAGTTTTGTTGCTGAAAGATAATTATAAAACTGATTTTCATCTATTTCTCCATTTTTGAATTCTTCAATATTCTGAACACTTTTGTCAAAAGAAACCTGCGAGCATATTGAACAATAAAGATGAGCTCCAAAATCTTCTCCAAGATAATTTAATTTTCCTTCTCCAAACATCCACCAGCAGTCAGCCATCTGTTCTGCCAAAAATTGATAAACATCTGTTGCAGTTTTCACTTTCTGAATCTGGGCATTAGGCATAGTTTTGCAAGTCCCGTCTTTTGTCAAGCATGCATACTGCGTCTTGCAGTTTAAGGGAATTGATTCTTTTGGAACCACTCCAGAACCTCGTGTAACAACAGAATTATGGCAATTCTGCTGTTCTGTTGTTTTTCCAAGATTTAATCTGAACAGAAAAAATAATATAACTGCAAAACTTACAATTAAAATTATTATCAGCACTATCTGTTCTGTTGTTATATCCCCTCTGTGATTCTTTGCAGGAAAAATGCACTTCTTTTTTTTATTGGTTATTTTTCTCATAAAATTATACCACTCCAATTTGCTTAAGCAGGAAATACAATCCTGCAGATGCCATTATAAAAAAAGCAATCCAAATTATATATTTTATCAATTCATCAAGATTCATTTTTTTTCAGCAGGGCTTATTTCAATTCCCCCGTTTACATTTTTTATTAAAATAGAAATTCCTGTTGTTCCAATCTGGATTGTTTCAAAATGCTTGATTGTGTTTAAAGAATAGCACGAGCCCTTGTCATCGCACTGGTCTATCTGCGCATTTTTGTTGAAAAAATTGGAAATGTCGCTTGTCTTCATGCAAATGCAGACGCAGTTTGTTTTTAAGCACGAACTTGGTTTTTTGTCTCCCTCTGTAAAGCTAAAAAGATGCCAGAGCTGAGGGTTTGGAATTGTTATTTCTTTTGAACTTAATTCTACTTCTCCAGAATTAACTTGATTTATTGCAGGCTTGACTAAATTTTCCATGCTTGCTGCTGCCTGTTTCACTCCTTCTTCTCCTGAAAGGGAAAAATATATTGAAACAAGAAGAAGAACAAGAAAGCCTATGCAGATTACAGCAACAACAATTTTTATTGTTTCCTCGCCTAATAAAAATCCTTTTTTATTTTTCATTTTCCCAAAGCCATGAAGATTTTGTTGGGATTTGCTGGAGAAAGCCCGTTAAAAAATTCTATAATCTGAGTTTTGAAGAAAAAATAAAGTCCTGCTACAACTGCAACAACCACAAGAATGCCCAAAATTATTTTTATAAGCTGTTCTGTTGTTAATTCCGACATCTTATCTCCCTTTGAAAATATTTTTAATTTGGTCTATCAAGTCAAATCCTTTTCCCTTCATTACAAAAATGCTTATCATAACTATTGCAAGCAGGGCAAGCCCGATTAACAGCCAAGGAAGATATTCTGTAATCACTCCTTCTTTTTCTTTTCTCTTCATAAAATAAAAATGAGAAAAGAATTAATAAACTTTCCTAAAAATATTTTTTCCCTTTCAGAGATAGAAAGTTATTTAAATAATATTAAATAACTTTATTTATGGTATTAAAAACATTTAACATTGACAAACAGGCATATGATTTATTTTCAAAATTTTGCAGGGAAAATGGAATAAGCATGAGCAAGCAGATAGAGATTTTCATAAAATGTCAGATTGAAGAAGAGCCAAAAATAAGAAAAGAATACTTGGATAGATTAGACAAGATAAGAAAAGGAAATTTTGTAAAAGTAGCAGATTTTAAAAAAAGATATTTAAGTTAATTAATTCTTATGAATAAATGTATGGGCTGGAGGTTTCTGATTTAGCAGACAGGAAATTCTACAAGATTGCAAGGAAGAATAAAATTCTTTTTGAAGCAATAAGCAAAAAGATTGAAGAGATTAAAACAAATCCTGAACATTTTAAGCCGTTAAGAAGAGGGATGAAAGGGCAGAGAAGAATTCACTTTGGACATTTTGTATTAACTTTTGAGATTATTTATGAAAGAAATGTAGTAAGAATTCTTGATTTTGATAATCATGATAAAATCTATGAAAAATAAAGGATTTAATCACGTTAAATTGCCTAATACAATTGAAGTCAAAAGAGACAATGAAGTAATTGCTATGACTGCAGTTATGACATAAAGCCCTATTGCTTTCTTCAGGTTAATTCCTGTCTTGTTTGTCTGCTCAAGCTTGTCTTCTCCAGAATCAATGACAGTCAAAGTTCCTGTTAGTATAAATACGATTTCAATTAAATATATTCCCACAATTATCTGAAGAATATAAGGAGGAATCATTTTTGTCATATCAAATATGGAAAGGATAGTGTTCAGATTTCCAAATCCTGAAATAGCAGTGGAATCTCCGCTTAACTTGGCAATATCAAGTTTTGTTAATATGCTTGTTATCATCGCTGCTAATCCAATAACAATTCCAGAAAGAAGAGGGGCAAGGAAAGTCATATTGCTCTTCATATCAGAAATTATTTCTGCAAGCAAATCTCTCAATCTTTCTGTAATCTTGTTCATATTTTTCACATATTCTGACAGGCTTATCAAACTCAAGGCAGCAATGTTCAATCCTTTTTTCGCAGATTCAACAAGAATTTTCATGCTTGTTGCAATCAAGCTTGAAGGATAATAAACCAATACTCCTCTTTTCTTGTCAAATATTGCACTTTCAACACTCATCCCCATCTGCATAATATTATAGCTTACTCTTCTGAAAAAATCCTCTGTCTTAAGCCCTTTAGTTGATTCTGCAACTTTGCTGAATGCAAGTTCAGGAGGAACACCGTCTCCAATTCTGTTTCCAAGCTGGAACAAAGAATTGTTAAACTCAACTTCAAGCTGTTTTGTTTTTTCCCTTTCTTTGATTAATTTTTCTGTTTTTCTCTTGAATGCAATTGAAAAGAACAAAGCTGTTCCTAAAGTAAAAGAAACGCCCATTAATATTGCTCCTATCCCAAATGGCCCGACTGTCCTGTCTCCTATTGCCCTAAAATCAAAGATGGAATTGTCTCCAAGAAATCCCAACCCTATTTCAGAAAATGTATAATCTGATTTTAATCCCAAAAATCCAGGTATTGGGGTATATTGAAAAATAAGAGGAAGCAAGCCTATTATAAAAAAAGGAAGGCAGATTAAGAATGCCTTTGCATAAGGTTTCCTGCTTTTGTAAACAGGATATAGCGGATTTCTTTCTAAAAGTTCTGTTTCTCCATACCCCCCAGGACGCAGGAACATAACCTTGTCAGTCAAATAAAAAACAAAAAATGGAATTATAATATTAAATAAAATTAAGACATGATACCATTTGATTATATCTCCAACCATTGCAGAAGCAAGAGGAAGAAGAGCCAGCCCCAAAGTTGGAAGAACAACCCCAAGCATATAAACATTTGTCAGCGGACTTCTGACTTCGTGCGTAAATTTCAGCATCTTTTCATAAACGCCGTCAAGAACAACCTGAAGGGCTTTTTCAAGTGTGGAAATTCTTTTTGCATCTTCCGGCTCAAACAAGCTACTTTCAATTAAATGAAAAGCTTCAATAAATTCTATTGAATAATCTTTCCAAGTATTGAGATAGTTATCCAAACTTTCTTTTATTGTTGAAAATTTTCCAACCTGGACATTATAAAAAATCTTTTTGAAATCCAGAGCAAGAGGATATTGCAGATGTTCCGAAGCAAATGCAATCGCTTTTTCCAAATTTGGAGTGTGCCTCATATAAACAACAATGTACAAAATAGCAGGCATCATTTGGGATGATGCTTTTAATCTCCATTTGTTCGCCAGTCTTGCAGGATATCCGTTGATAAAATAAAAGAGAAACATTCCTGCAAACATAACAAGAATAAAAAAGAAAAATGGGAAATTTTCAAATCCTCCCTTGAATAAGGCAATTGCAACAGAAATTAACAGTCCTGCAATAAAGACTCCCATAAAAGAAACAACTCCAAGAGTAATTGGCTGCCACGGCTCCAAATCAAGATGGGCAATTTCTAAAGACTTTCTTATTTTGTCTTCGTCTTTTTGTGCAACTTTTAATTTAACAACACTCCCAAGACTTCTGCACAATCTTTCAAATCTTGTAAGTTCAGGAGCCATTTCCTGCTTGAATGTAGTGTATGTCTGGCTGTAATTTGTTTTTTCAGAAACAGAATCAGATTTTATCGTATCTTCAATCTTTGCTGCGTGTTTTTTAAGAATTTCTTCTATGGTTGGCTTTCGAGTTGGTTCCATCTTCTCTTTTTTAAGTAAAAAATAAAAGAGAATTTAACTTATAAATATTTGCGATTTTCGTCGGACAAAAAATTATTTCTTTTTCCCCTTGAGATAAAGGAAAGTGAAAACTAATCCGCAGATAAAGAAGCAGATGCCAATCCAGCGCGAATCATTCTGGCTTAATTCTGTTATGACATTTCCAGTTAAGCTTGAGGATACAAAAACAAGAGCAGCCAAAAAAGAGGATATTGAAAGCACAGCAGAAAGCCTTTTTCCCAATCCTGTTGGGGAAACATAATTCTCGAATCTTTTTCTTGTTGCATTCAATCCCTTGAGATATTTTTTAATATCTTTCATATCTTCATCATTTTCATCCTTGCCCATTCTTTTAGCATAACTCAAGGCAGAATAATAATCTCTTTCTGCATTCTTAACTGCTTCGCTCCCAGGAACCTTATTCCACATATCTCCTGCGTTCTTATATCCTGAAAAGACACGAGAAAAAGAAGGAAGTTTTTTCATTAATTCTCTTTGAGCTTCTAATTCATAATCAATTGCCTTCTTCTCTGCAGGATGTTTTATCATATCTAATAAGAATAAATCAGCTTTAAATATTTTATTTAAAAGAACTTTTTCTTTATTTCCCCATTAAGCCATTTCTGCCAAGCAGGGAAAACTCTTTCTCCGATAGGAAGTCCTACTTCCTGCCTGATATTATCAGAAATTTCATGGAATGCGTGATTTGAAAGAGTGTTGAATTCTGCTTCAAGAATTTTGTTGTTTCCTGTCTTGTTTGCTGTATTTACTATTTCTTGTTTTATGTTTGCTCTTAAAAGAATATTATCATAAATCCCGTCCCAGTTTCCAGCCCATCCCTTTACATTTGATGCAATGTCTTTGAGAACTTCGCTGTCTCCGTTGATTAAATCATCGCTCGGCTTTAATTCATCTTTTTCTATGTCATAATTAAGCAAATCAACAAATCCTTTTTCTAAGAGAGGGTCATCTTTCCAGTGTTTTCTTATTTCAGAAAGCTGAACAACTCTTCTCAACGAATGCAGTCCGTCTGGTGTTTTAATTGGATTGCAGACAGCAATTATGTCTGTTGCCTTAAAGCTTGTTTTCGGAACTTCCAAGTCATTTACAACTCTGTCAAAAACTCCGTATGGACTTGCTCCGTGAATTGTTCCTGCAACAACATTGGCCAAAGCACCGACTCTCATTGCTTCATAAAGTGCTTTTGCTTCAACGCTTCTCACTTCACCTATTATCAAGCAGGAATCCCCTAATCTTAAGCTGGTTCTTATTCCATCGTCAGCAGAAACTTCTGTTGTCGTTCTTAATAAAGCAGAACGGACTTTCATTCTTAACAAGTCATAATCTAATTTCCTTAAAGATTCAACAGGCAGTTCCAGAGAATCTTCAATTACAATAATTCTGTGCTTGGGAATAATTTCCAGCATCAAGCTTCCAAGCAGGGAAGTTTTTCCAGAGCCTCTTGTTCCTGCAACTAAAAGCGTTCTTGCTCCGTCAATTAAAAAACTCATCAGTCCTGCAGTAAAAGAATTAAGCATTTTATTCTGCACAAATAACGGCAGAGTCCAAGGCTCTTCTCTATGCCTTCTTATTGCATATGCCAGCCCGTCGGGAGAAAGAGGATTCTGAATCACTGCAATTCTCGCTCTGATTTTTCCAATTTCCAATTGAGTGTCTAATATTGGATTTGCTTCATCCAAAGGACGCCCTGAAATCATTCTGAATTTAGCAGCCCACGAATCAATATCTGCTTGGCTTGGAAGAATATTTGTCAGGCACTCGTCATATTCCTGATGATTCACAAAAATATTTGTCATAGGTATTGGAGAATTCAGAAATATATCCTGCAGATTTTTATCCTGAAGCAAAACTTCCACAATTCCAAAACCAATAGTCTGCCTGACTAAAATCGTAGCGAGTTTGTTTAAATCAGGATAATTTATATTTATCCTCTGGGATTGCGCCAAATCCTGAAGCAAATCTTTTGAAATATTAAAAAAAACCTGCCTGACTCTTTCAACATCTGTAAATTCCTCTGCTTTTGGCTGATGTTCTACTAAAACTCCGCGGGCAAGATTCAGAAGAACATTATAATCTTCATCAAGGGAATTTTCAGGAGGATTGAGATGATAAATTAATTTGGATTCATTTTTCTGCTTTAGTATTGTCACAGTGGAAGTATCATAGTCTTCCCCAATTTCATACTGGTTTATAATTTCAGCCCCTTCAGGCAAATCAGAAATCAGCCTCGTAAAAGTAAAATTGGGAATTACATCTGGACTGAATATTTTGTGGTATATTTCTCTGTCTCCCTTTTTATAATTGTCAAGATAAGGCAGAACTTCTCTGATTAGCCTTGTATTTTCCAGCAGAGCCAGAATTTTCTCCAGGAGATGAGTATAATTATCCTGTTCATTTCTGGAAGAAAGAGAAATTTTTTCAGATAAAATTTTTGACTGAAGAATTATTTTTTTGAGTTCAAAATATGCAGAAACAGGGTCCTGCCTTAAAAGAAGAAGAAATGAAAAGACTTCATTATATCTTTGGGAAAAGAACTGCCCGTTTGAAGAAGCAAGCTTGTCCTGCGAAAGAATTTTCTCCTGTTTCATAAAATAAACATAAAGCTGTGCAATTTCCAAAAGCGTAGCAGTTTCCTTGAAGTCATAATTATAGTTTTTCTGCTGGCTTAAGATTATTCTTGAAACATTCGGATTTTCTATAAGTGCATCAACAGTTTTTCCCATAACCTCGGCATATTCTGCAATATTCGGAACAAAAGGAGCGCCAAGATAATTAATGTAAAGAATGTCTTCCCCCCCTTCTCTGCGGACTTCATATGCGTATAATTTATTCTCCTCTTTTTCGTCTGGCATCTTATATAGTTTTTTCTACCAAGGTAGTCTCTTTTTTTCTAAAAAAGAAACCCCTGTTTAAATTATTTTGTATATTTAGGAAATGAATCAGAGAACTTTGGATTGTCAAACACAACAAATTTAAACTTGTTTAATGTTAATGTTGCATGGTGATGCAGGAAGATTATGCTGGACAATTATCAGGAGACATTAGCACAAAAATAAGAAATATAGAAGAGAAGCAGAGAATTTTGAAAGAACAGATTTTATTGATTGGGCAGAATCTTTTGGAAATAAAAGAAAAAACAAATCAGAAAATATTAGAGATTAAAAAAGAGGAAGGGGAAATGAGGCAGGCTGTTGAAAGATTATCCTCTTTCCTTGAAACAGTTTCGGGTGAATTTTCCAAATTTGCAAAGAAAGAAGATTTGGAAATACTGGCTAAGCAGGCAAAAATGTTTCAGCCGATGGAATTTGTAAGAAAAAAAGATTTAGAATCTTTAAGAAGATAATTAGAAAAATTAAAAAACAAATTAAAACTAATATAAGAAAAATGAAAATCAGCCGTGAGCACAAATTTGGTGGGAAGTTGACGCACAAGAAACCGGAGGTGTCTTAGCAATGGGAGCATTAGAACAAGTGACTAAAATGAGAAATCAAGGAGTTCCTGACAGCGATATAATCAGGAGTTTAACCCAGCAGAAAATTTCTCCAAGGGAAATAAATGACGCGATGAAGCAGGCGCAGATTAAAGATGCAGTTTCTGATTTTGATAATGAAGATTTAGAGCAGTCTGAAATGCCTGAAGAAGCTCCGGCTCCAATGGAGCAGGAATATGAAACTCCAGAAGAGCAGGATTATGCCCCAGCACCGCAGGAAGAATATCCTCCGCAGGAAAGCGGATATTCTGCCCAAGAGCAAATTTATCCTCCTCAAAGTTCTGCATATGCAGAATATTCCCAAGGAGGAACAGACACAGACACAGTGATAGAAATTGCAGAGCAGATTTTTTCAGACAAGATAAGAAAGCCGCAGAACCAGATTGATGCCGTTTCAGAAGCAGCAGCTATGCTCCAGTCAAAATTAGAAAATGTTTCAGAAAGGCTGAAGAAAATAGAAACTATAATTGACAAACTGCAGATTGCAATACTTGAAAAAATCGGCTCTTACGGGCAGAATTTAGAAGGAATTAAAAAAGAAATGTCAATGATGCAGGATTCTTTTTCAAAAATGGTTTCTCCTCAAAAAGAATCAAAAGAATTTCCAAGAGAAAATAAAGCACAGCAGGAATATGCCTCTGCACCGCAGGAAGAATATCCTGCTAAAAAAGAATTTCCAAGAGAAGTTAAACCGCAAAAAAAGATTTCTGCAAAAAGATAAAAAAATTAATAAAAAAGGGAGAAAAATAATTTTTGAAAATTTTTAATTAAAATTAGTTAAAAGCAACAGACTTATATGTGGGGGCAGATGAATTTTTGTTTCCGCCAGATGAGCCGATTATTACCACAACAAGTATGATTAAGAAAAGAGCTCCTATGATTGTCTGCCAGTTGTCTTCCCACCATTGTCCTGACTGCCATCCTACTGCTCCTGCAGATTGTATTAAAACCATTCCGAATACAATAACCCCGATTGCAAGAAGAACATAATTTATTGCATTGTTATTTTTGTCAATAAAAAGCCCGACTAAAATTAGTATTGCTAAAATTATTGCAAGCCCAACGCCAAGTCTTGGAAATATCTGCGAGAAGAACTGGGGAACAAAGCTAAACTGCAAAGACATAAGAGAAACAGCCAATGCAATAATGCCATTAACAACTTTGTTGTCCTTGAATATGTTTACTTTTGTAAGAATTCCAAAAACCAATGCAAATATCAAAAGAAATGGAAGAAGATAGCTGAAAAATCCAGATTCTTCCCATTTGTTAAGCAAGTCTCCAATTGCCCCGCTCGGAAATGCACTACTAGTCTGCAGAACAATCATCTCTTTTAACATATAGAGAAATGTATGAAAATATATTTAAATATGTTTCTAAAATTTTTACTTTTTCTGGCTTTTCAAAACTAATGCTAATGCAACTGCAATTACAATAATGAAGATTATGTTTGTGAATAATGTTCCGCTTGTTCCTTCCTTGCTTGATAGAAAGTTTTGTATCTGAACATTAAACCCGGTAGCAAAGATGATTGCAGCAATAAATGCAATTCCAGCAAGAACAATTAATATCCATTTCAAAGTTTCATTTAATTTAAATCCCTTTTCATCTGCTGAAATAAATCCCCATACAAGAAGGATGACAAATACGCAGACAATTGCTACAGTCAAAAAAAGAGTCATATTTTGGATTATATGAGTATAAGAAACTGCACCGACAAAAATCAAGCCGATTACAAAAGAGATAAGTGCATTTACCTGCTTCTTCCCTTCTCCAAAGAGCTTTGTCTTTTCAAGAATTGCAAAAATTATAAAGAAAACCAGCAAAAATGGCAAAAGATACTGTGAAATGATAGGTGCCTGCAAAAATGTGTCTGCCATATGTTTGTTTATAATTGGTCTTCAGGAACTTCTTCCATAGCCGAATCTGGATTTGGTAAAGCAGATTTATTGATTACGAAAACATCCCCGATTGCTTTGACAAATTGATGAGGAATAATAACGCCTTTTGCCCCCCCAATCATAGAACCGATGCTTCCGCCAACTTTTATTCTCCAGCCGTCAACTCTATTGTCAGATAAATTAGCTTCTTCAATCTCGCCAAAAAAATCTCCAGAATCAGTATAAACCCTGTTTCCTAAAACTTCACTGACTTTTTTTATTCTCATAAGATAAATTCATTAATTCTTATTTAAATAGTTTTCCATAATTAAAAATACGATAAATTATAATAAGCTTTATAAAAAAACTATTCTTATAAAAAGTATGATAAACAAAAAAGAGGCATTCATTATCCCAATTATAATCATTATAATAGCTTTGTCTCTTAGTTTGTCTTTGGATTTTTCAGACGGATGGAGATTATTTTTTGGAACTCTTTTAGCTGTATCAATTATCGTTCTTTCAAACATATTTGTAAAGAAGTTTATCGCATATCGCTTGGATTCAGAAATAGAAATGAAAATCTGGGAAGCAGGAAAGTACGGATTTAATAAAGATAAAAATTCAAAAAAACCATTCCCTATTGGTGCAGTTCTTCCAGTAGTTTCAAAAATAATTTTATTTCCATTTAAGAGCTTTGTATGGATGGCTTGCCTCGTCTTTGATATAAAGCCAAGAGTTTACCGCGGAGCAAAAAGATTCGGGCTGTATACTTTTTCAGATGTGACAGAATATCATGTTGGATTGATTGCTGCCTCTGGAATTTTGATAAATCTTATTCTTGCAGTTGTCGGCTATCTGCTTGGATTCCAGCTTTTTGCAAGATTAAATGTGTATTACGCTTTTTTTAATATGCTCCCAATTTCAGAATTGGACGGCAACAAAATATTCTTTGGCAGTTTGATAATGTGGAGTTTCTTGGCAGCATTAATTTTAATAGGCATGCTGTTTGCAATATTCATTGTATAAATTAATAAAATGGAATTTTTAGACGGAATTAATCCCAGAGAATACCAGCAAAAAATATTTGAAAGCTGTGTTAATAAAAACTGCTTAGTTGTTCTCCCGACAGGGCTAGGAAAAACTTTGATTGCGCTGATGCTTGCAATAGAAAGAATGAAGACTTTTCCTGGAGAGAAAGTGGTATTTCTTGCTCCAACCCGCCCCCTTATAGAACAGCATCTGAATTTTTTTAAAAAGCATCTCCCTGAATTATTTGCAGAGATGACTTTGTTTACAGGGCAGGTAAATTCTGGGGAGAGGAAAAAACTCTGGCAGAATTCAGACATTATTTTTTCAACACCCCAATGCATTGCAAATGATTTGAAAAAAAATTTATACAATCTGGAGGATGTGTGCCTTCTGATTGAAGATGAAGCTCATAGATGCATAAAAAATTATGATTATAACTTTGTTGCAAGAAATTATCACGAAAATTCAGAGCATCCGAGATTAATCGGCTTGACTGCTTCTCCTGGAAGCGAACACTCAAGAATAAGGGAAATATGCAGAAATCTTTCAATCGAGGAAATTGAATTAAAAACCCGCGATTCTCCTGATGTGAAAGAATATCTTCAGGAATTAAAATTTGAAAAAAAGATTATAGATTTTCCGCAGGAGCTTGAAGAATTAAGAAATATTCTGAAAAAACTTTTTGATTCTTATATTCAGGAGCTGAAAAACAGAAAAGTTCTTTGGGGAAGCTCTTCAAAAACAGGGCTTATTGAACTGCAGAAAAAATTAATGGCTCAGATTTCAAAAGGGCAGAGAGATTTCAACTCTCTTCTTTCTGTAGCAGCTTGTTCGCAGGCAATAAAACTTCAGCATGCAATGGAACTGATTGAAACACAGACGCTTTCAAGCTTTAATGAATATTTAAAAGACTTGTTCAAGCAGGCATCTGAAAAAAAGAGCAAAGGCGTTGTTCGTTTGGTAAGCAAGCCTGAATTTAATCTGGTTTATGTCAAATCAAATGAACTGCTCGCAAAAGGGATTGAACATCCAAAGATTGAAGAGCTGATAAATTTGGTGAAGGAAGAAAAGTCCAAAAATGAAAAAATAAAAATTCTTGTTTTTACCCAGTTTAGAAATACTGCTTTTGTAATTTCTAAAAGATTGAACCAGATGGATGGAATAAACTCAAAAGTTTTTCTTGGACAGGCAAAAAAGACAAATTTTGAAGGAAGCACAGGATTAAGCCAGAAAGAGCAGAAGAAAATGATAACAGAATTTTCATCAGGGGAAATAAATGTTCTTTGTGCAACTTCAATAGGCGAGGAGGGGCTTGACATTCCAGAAGTTAATCTGGTTGTTTTTTATGAAGCTGTTCCTTCGGCAATAAGAAAAATTCAAAGAGGGGGAAGAACAGCAAGATTAATGGCAGGCAAGTTGATAATGCTTATAGCAAAAGGAACAAGAGATGAAGCATTTTATTATGTTGCAAATGCAAGGGAAAAAAAGATGCATAAGACAATTCAAGATATAAAAGAAGAAATGCAGAATGGAAAATTAAAATCAGAGAGGCAGAAAACTTTATGAATCAGACAAAGCCGATTCTGGAAATTTTTTCAAAATCAAAAAAACCAGAAGCTAAAAACAAGATTAAAAGAAAAATATTTGTTGATTATCGGGAGAAAAGCTCGCTTGTAGCATCAGAGTTAATTCATCTTGGAATGGATGTTGAATTCCGAGAATTAAAAGTGGCAGATTATGTCATAAACAATATTGCAATAGAAAGAAAAACAATTTCAGATTTTATTTCTTCAATGATAAACAAGAGAATTATCGGGCAGATGAATGATTTGCAGCAGTATGAGAATAAACTGCTTCTGATAGAGGGGATAGAAGAGCAGGAGCTTTATTCTGATGATTCTGAAAGAGGAGTTTCTGCAAATGCAATTCGGGGATTTCTTCTTTCAATTGCATTGAAGCATAAGATTCCAGTTATTTTTACAAAAAATTATGAAGATACTGCAAAATTCATCTATCTTCTTGCAGTAAAAAAAGAAACAGAATCCTCTTTGAATGTAAGCAAAAAAAGCCTGAATAAAAAAGAGAGACTGCAATTTATTCTTGAAGGCTTTCCGGGAATTGGGCCAAAAACAGCAAAAAAGCTTTTATCTCATTTTGGAACAATGAAAGATATCTTTTCTGCTTCTCAAGAAGAATTAAAAAAAATTATAGGAATAAAGGCAGATATTTTCAGATTAATTGAAGAGAAATATTGATTATTAATCATTTAGTTTGATTACAGCAATTCTGCAAGTATCTTTGCTCCAAGTTTGATTGTTAAGTTATTATTCTGCTTGTCCATTTTTTCATTAATCTCAACAATATCAATCGCTCTCAAGTTTTTTATTTTTTTTATTCTCTGAACTAAATAAATAAATTGTCTGCTAGTCAATCCACCTGCTTCTGGGTATCCTGTTGAAGGGGCAAAGACTGAGTCTATTACATCAATATCAATTGAGACATATAATTCCTTCCCGCTTGAAAATTCCATTATTGTATCGCACATATCCCGCAAATCTTCAGTTAGATTGCTTATTGAAAGGTTTTTTATTTTATTTTCCTTCATAAATTTTATTTCGTCTTTATGGGAATTTCTGATTCCAACAAGCAAAATGTTCTCTTTCGGAAACCCCTCTTCAATAAGTTTTCTCAGCCATTCTTCGTGAGTAGGTTCTTTCATAGGCTGCATGCAGTCAGGATGAGCATCAAAAACAATAAGACAGGGGATTTTTTTTGCAGATTTGCAGTATTTCAGAAACGCTTTTGCAGTGGAATAGCTGATTGAATGGTCTCCGCCAAGAAAAATTGTTTGGGGTTTAGTTTCAAATATTTCAAGTGAATTTTTGCAGATTAATTGGTTGCTTAACTCAATATTATGATTATCAAGATGAATTTCTTCCAAGTCTAAAATAGAAGGCTCTATAATTTTTCCTTCCTCGCTGCTGTAAATTTCCTTGAGAGATTCCAAAATAGCATTTCCTGCCATTTGGCATCCTTCTGTTTTTCCAAGCCCGTTAATTCCAGGTATTTTTACTATAAACATAAAAATATCAAAAGAAGATAGTTTTTAAGATTATTCTATCAAGAATTTGCATTACACGCAGATTTTTCTTTTGGGAGACAGAAGAGAAGGGGCAGGTTTAGCTCTAAGACTGCAGCAGTCTATTGCATTCAATACATATTTGGAAGAGCAGGTAGCTCTTGCATAAATTGAAGCGCTGGTAGTTGTATTTGTTTTGTCTGAAGATACAACAGTTATGTAAATGTCATTTACTTTGGCGCTAGTTCCTTCTGAAATATTTTTTGAATAAACATTTCCCAAGTTGTTTGTTATTTGCAGTTTTGCTCCGTAGTCAGAAACAGAGATTAGCTTAAAGGTATATGTTCTGCCGCTGAAAATTACCCCTTTGGTAAAATTAGCAGTTAATTTTGCAGAAGATTTGGATTCATTAACATAAATATTGACTGTATTTTTTTTCTTGTCAGGAGAAGTCAGTTTGACAGTTAATCCATAATCAAGAGTATAAAACTGATTTATTCCTAAAGAAATAATCATGCTAGATTTGTTAAGATTAGCAACCATTATCTCGGAAGAATCATTTGAGCCTGAAAGCAGCTTAATCAAAAATGGAAAAGTGCCAATCTTGATTTGGGTTTGTGAGTTAAGGGGTGATTTTTTTGTATAAGAAAGAGTTGTAAGAGTTATGTCTGAAGTAATTTTTTTTGGAGTTGAACTTGGTTGGGGATTGCAGATTCCAGATTGACATACTAATCCGGAACAGCATTCATTTCCAAATGGACAAGATTGAATTGAATATCTGCAGGACTGAACTGCGTTTGAAGCAGAAGTGCTTAGGTATCTTTTTCCAGGAGTTGTATCAATAAGGTATTTCTTTCCGGCAGTAGTCTCAACAAAATTTGTTGTTAAAAAATTAACTGCGTTTGTAAGTGCATTAGAATCATATCCTATGACTAGCAAATAGGTGTTTCCAATAGAACCTTGAACGCTTTGAATTATAAATTGCCCTTTAGAAAGCCCCAATTTGTCAGTTAAGACATTGCAATCGGGTTCATTTGCTATTTTTAAAAGAACATTGTTGCTACAGGGCGTTCCAATAACAATCAAATTACCTGCAAAGGGAATCCATTTAGCAGAATCGGGCAGAACAGAATCCCAAGCCATTGCCCATTTCCCAAGAAATGTTCTAAGATTATCTTTTATTAGATTTGCCTGCGTTAAGCCATTTGTTGAATTTTTTCCATAGATAATAGTAACATCTCTTGAACCAGTTATTTTAGATTCTGAAGTAATGAATGGATCCGGATAAGCCCGTATTATTTTTTGCTCCGAATTAATATTTGAAGTTACAACATTTCCTGTAAAAAATAATTTAATAACCACCATTAAGATTGCTAAAATTACCAGCCCAAAAAATAGCCACTTAATAAGATTTATTTTTTTCTTTTCCTTCTTCCCCTTTTTTCTGTTCATCAAAATAATTATGAATTAATCCTTATAAATATTTCAGTCAGGGATTAAAGCCAAAAAGCTGTATTTTTTAAGTTGAGCCATTTTTTTTACATCGTTAAGTTTCACAGAACGTATCTTTTTTTCAAATTTATAAAATTCCTTGGCATTTCCATCAATTTCATTTAATAAAAGATTGATTAATTGCAGTTGGGAATCTTCCATAGAGATGTTATAATTTCCAATTAGCTGTTCTTTTACCTGATTAAACTCTTTCTCTGAAAGTTCGTTTGCAATTTTTTTAAATTCATCCAGAATTAATTTTTTGATTAAGCTTACATTTTCTTTTTTTGTTCCTGCATAAATAGTATTATAAGCAAAATGCTTTGTGATGTTTGAATCCCCCCTTATTGAATAAGCAAGATTTCTTTTATCTCTTACCTCATGGAACAATCGTGAGGACATTCCTCCCGCCATTAAGGTATTCAGAACTTCTGCAGTATAGCTTTGAGGATTATTTGAAAGAGGGACATGGTAGGCAAAAATAAGATTTGCTTGATCAATTCCTTTTCTCTTTTCTATCCTAGAGCCGTTTTTTAGCCCAAATTTTATTTTTGGAACTTTCCCGCGGGAATTAGAAAAATTTTTTTCTGCGAATTTTACAATGTCCTCAAATTTTGCATCTCCTACAACTCCAAGAATCATATTATTCGGCTGGTAAATTTGCCTGAATTTTGCAATTATTTTTTTTCTGTCAATAGCCCCCATTGTTTTGGTATCTCCTATAAGATTTTTTCCCAAAGTTCCGCTGTATAATTCATTTTGAATAGTATCCATAATATAAATATGGGGATTGTCTTTCCTCATTTTAATTTCTTCAAAGATGACTTTCCTTTCTTTCTCCAGTTCTTTTTCATCAAAGAGGGGATTTTTAACCATGTCTGTAAGGACATTTAATGCAATATTAAGATGATGAGAAGGCATTTTGCACCAAAATGCAGTTATTGTTTCATCTGTAAAGCCATTAAGCTCTCCTCCGTTTTTTTCTATTTCTTCTGCAATTTTTTTGGAATTTCTATCAGGAGTTCCTTTGTAAAGCATATGTTCAATAAAATGAGAAATTCCTTTTTCAGACGGATTTTCGTTTATTCCTCCGCTTCTTACGGCAATAACCACAGAAGCAACAGGAAGTTCTCTCTTTTCAAAAATTAAAGTCATTCCATTTGACAAAATTTTTCTGTAGAATTTTGGTTCCATAAAGTATAAAGGAAAAAATCCTATTTAAACTATTTTATGCGGAAAATGAGGTATCTTTCCCCCCCAAGCTCAAAATCATCCAAGATTTCAAATTTTTCTTCTATAAACTCAACAATCCAGTTTCTTTTTGCTTTGAAAGACTGCCTGTTCCCCAAGCTCTTTGTAGGAAAACTTACAGCAAATCTGTCTGCATAGGGGGCAAGTTCTGAAATTAATTCCTTGGAATAATCTTTTTTTATAGCTTCAAGAGCATCAATTACCTTGAACAGAAAAATAATTCTTGGTTCTTTCTGCTTTTTGATTATTTCAATTACTTTTTCTTTTTCAAAAAGGCTCAAATGAACTGCCTGCCCAGTTAGTTTATTCTTCTTAAAATAAAAATTCATCAATTCATCAAGCTGCCCTACAGATTCAATTGAAGTATAAGAAGTATTTTTAGGAAGAAAGTTATAGCTAAACCCATTAATTCCAGCACCCAAATCAATGACGCTTGCTTTTTTATAATTCTTAAAAATTCTTTTGTAAATTTCTTGATAATAAGGCAGTCTTTCCTTTGTAGAAATGTGCTTTCTTAAAATCCATTCGGGTTCTTTATCTTTTGGGGAAAGAAGTTTCTTGCTGATAAAAACACTAAAGATTTTTCGCAGCAGTTCTTTTGCAAGTTTTATTTTCTCTTCTTCGCTTGCCTGCCTTTGTTGAAATTTTGCATAAGCCATTTCAATATCTTTTTCTGAAAGCTGTGAAAATTCGCGCTTTTCTCTGATTTTTTTCAGTATATTTTGATTCATAAGTTTTTTAATTAATCAAAGTTTAAAAGGCATATGATAAATAAAATCGTTGGTGTCGTCGCATGCCTGTAAACGCTCATCCAGAATATACCTACGCAGAAAAAGAGTATGACTTAGCAGAGACAGATGAAGACAGATTGATTGCCCTTGAAAAAATGATTTCTTTTCTGCCAGGACATAAGGGAGCAGAAAAATTAAGAGCCCAGATAAAACTCCGCTATAAGAAATTAAAGGAAAAATTAGCAAGAGAGAAAAAATCAAAGAAAGGAAATTCAAAAACAGGAATAAAAAAAGAAGATATGCAGGCGGTTATAATTGGAAAAACCAAATCAGGAAAATCTTCTCTTTTATCTTTACTCACAAATGCAAAGCCTGAAATAGCAGAATATGAATTTGCAACACGCTTTCCTGCTGTGGGGATTATGGATTATAACGGGGCAGGAATTCAGCTGATTGAAGTTCCGGCAGTTGAATCAGAATATTATGACAAGGGGATTGTAAATAGTGCAGACAGCATAATAATCTTAATCGCAAATCTGGAAGAGGCAAAAGAAATTGAAAAAGTTGTAGAGCGTTCTCAAGGGAAAAAGATTTTTGCTCTCAATAAAATAGACTTGCTTTCAGAAAATGAAAAAAGAAAAATGTCCGCAACATTGCAGAGCAAAAAATATAATTTTGTTTTGATTTCTGCAAAAACAGGAGAAGGCATTGAAGAATTTAAGGAAAGATTATTCAAAAGTTTTGAAAGGATAAGAATTTATACAAAAGAGCCTGGAAAAGAAAAGACGCATAAGCCGATAATACTTTCTCCGAACAGCAATGTAAAAGATGTTGCTGAAAAGATATTAAAGGGATTTGCATCCCGCGTCCAGCAGACAAGAATCTGGGGCCCAAGTTCAAAATACCCTGGACAGATAGTCGGATTAAATCACGAGCTTAAGGATTTGGATGCGGTGGAATTTAAGACAAAATAAAGTTATAGTTCTAAAGAGAATAATTAATTTAAAGGAAAAAAGATAGTTAAACAAATGGTAAAAAATGAAAATTTATTGAAGAGGATAAGCAGTTCTATATGGGGCATAATAACCTTATTAGGAAGTTTCTTAGCGTTTATAAGCATTTATCCAAATATAAAAATTTCAATAATCGAAATATTAACTTTAACAGGGATTCTTTTATTTATCGTTTTTATTGTGTTAATAGCCACTCATATATCACACTTAGAAGAAAAAATTAATAAATTAGAGAATATTCTTAATATAGAAAATAGGTTTACAAAAATAGAAAATAGATTGGGGATACAATGAGTAAGATAAACTTTACACATAACGATGTTTTAGAATGGATTAAAATAGGGGTAGCATTAATAATTGGATTTATTATTATTAAAGCTCTTTTAAAAGTAGCTTAATTTTATCTGTATCTTTTTCTTATTGGAGAAATTATATTTTCTAAATATTCAATAACAGAATTTTTCAAGTCAAGGGGGTGCAGTTTTCCAGAAACAAAATCTTTTTCCAGTTCAAGGTAAGTACGATAATGAACTTGTCCTCCGAATTTTTCTGGCCTTAAAATTTCCATCAAGCCGAAAGTAGGAAAGATGATAAGTTCAGAAATCTGAAGAAGAGGATTATCCTGTGCAATCTTTTCTGGGCAGTAGGCTCCCTGAATTGTTTTCTTTATTTCCTCATATGAATCAGTGACGCTTATTCCGCTTCCAGGAATTGATTTTGACATTTTCTGCCCCGGCCCTTTCAGCGAAGTAATTAAAGGAGTATGCATCGCAATAAAATCATAATCTAAAACTTTTTTCATATCTTTTCCTATCATATGAACTTTTCTCTGTTCCATCCCCCCAAGAGCAACATCTGCTTTCAGATGTTTTATATCTGCAACCTGCATAAGCGGATACCACATTTGAGAGATAGTTGCATTTTCTACATCTCTTGCAATTTCCTGCATACTTCTCAGCCCCCTCTGCAAAGTGGATGCTTGTGCAAGCTTCATAACATCAAATTGATATTCTTTCTTAAATTCAAAACTGCTTCCCAAAACAACATCTGCCTTTATCCCTATTGCCTTGAGAGTTTTCTTCCAGCTGTCAACCTCTTTCCTTATATCTGCTTCGCTTCCTTTTTTGTTGAGCAAAGCATGAACATCTGCAAGAAGTATTATCACTTTAAATCCTGCTCTCTGCAAATCCAGAAGTTTTGTAATCGTTACAAAATGTCCAAGATGCATAGGCCCGTTTGGTTCATATCCGCAGTAAACAACAGGTTTTTTCTTTTTTCTTATGAGTTCATCAAGCTCTTCAGAAGTAATTATTTCCTGCACATTTCTTTTGATTAGCTTAAATTTCTCTTCATTATTCATTCAAATAAGAAAAATTAGCAATTATTAAATCTTTTCTAAAACTATTTCTTGCCCCAGGCAGCAATTCCCAAAAGCACTAAGAACACAAGAGTTCCAATTAAAGGAATAAAGTTCAGCAATGCCCACCAGCCGGGTTTTTTGACTGCTTCAAAAGTTTTCCACATCCATATTGTGGAAAAAACGCAAAGAACAATAGCTGACAATCCCCCTATAAAAGGAATGAATATTCCAAATAATAAAAGAATAGGCCACCACGGCATCTTTGCAATTTGGGAAGTGACAAGATATTGCCCAACAACAGGAATCCAAACTAATCCTGGATGGCGATGCTTGGCTTTCTTTGCAATAGCCATCATAGCAAGAGAAGTATAAACATAAACTGCAACAGCTAATGTTAAAATAAAAAAGAATAATCCTATAAAAAGAAAAAATAACTGGGAATAATCTCCTCTTAAAACTGCCTCTTTTATTCCTGTAACATCAAACATATTGAAACAAATAATTTATTATTTATAAATTCTTTCTTAAGTAATGCTGCTGGAAATTCTGATTTCAGTATTTATAGGAATTCTTGCAGGGGCATTTACAGGCTTGATGCCTGGAATTCATATAAACCTTGTAGGAACAATTTTAGTCGGATTGTCAGCAACATTATTTTCAGCGATAAATCTGGTTTATCTTGTTATTTTTATTTCTGCAATGGCGATAAGCCACACATTTATAGATTTCATTCCTTCAATTTTCCTCGGATGTCCTGATACAGACACACAGCTTTCAATTCTCCCAGGACACGAAATGCTGAAAGAGGGAAAAGGATATGAAGCAGTAATGCTGACTGCTTATGGTGGGTTAATTGCAGTATTTGTTTTAATAATAATTTCATTCCCATTATCTGCATTTTTCTTTAAGGTATATGAAGCACTTCATTCAATAATGTTTTGGATTTTGCTTGCAGTTTCATTAATTTTAATTTTTACAGAGAAGAATAAAATAAAGGCGTTGTTTGTTTTTGCTGCTTCTGGAATTTTTGGTTTATGTGTGTTAAATTCTAATGTGAAAGAGCCTCTTCTTCCCCTTTTGACAGGGCTTTTCGGAACTTCAATGCTGATTGCAAGCATAAAAAATAAAATTCAAATTCCAAAACAAGAAATTACAAAACCAGAATGCAGATTGTTCAAGCCTGTTTTAGGTTCCTTGATTGCTTCCCCTTTATGCGGTTTTCTTCCTGGGCTGGGGAGCGGACAGGCAGCAATCTTGGGGAATGCAGTTTCCAGAACAGACAGAAAAGGATTTCTTGTTTTAGTTGGAGCAACAAATGTTTTGGTTATGGGATTGTCTTTTGTTTCCTTGTATGCAATTTCAAAAACAAGAACAGGAGCCGCAGCAGCAATACAGGAAATAATCGGAGCTCTTTCATGGAAAATACTGCTGATAATTCTCTTCGCTGTTTTAATCAGCGGGGTAGTTTCCTTCATTCTTGCAAAAATTCTTGCAAAATTTTTCTCAGACAAGATTAACAAAATAAATTATGCAAAACTTTCAATTGCAGTTTTAATCCTTCTTGCAGTAATTGTATTTATCTTTTCTGGATTTTTTGGATTGCTAATTCTTGCTGCTTCCACATTTACAGGAATATATTGCAATTCTCTCCCTGTAAAAAAGACGCATATGATGGGATGTCTGTTAATTCCTACAATGATTTATTATGCTGGAATGATTTTTTAATTAGACAATAATTTTCGGTTCTAAAGTTTGAAAACTACATAAAGAAATATTTTCTTTGAAAACATTTACGGTCAAAACATTATCTACTTTTTTTGTTCCATATTTAATATGATATTTTATACTATTTAATTTACAAAATTTCTCCACTATTTTAGCACAGGTGTCATAAAATTCTTCACTTTTTGGGAAGTTAGTGGAGTTGCAGTTATAATTCAATTTTCCGAAGATAATATTATCTACGAAAGAGATTTCATTTAATATGTTTAAAAGATTAACAATTCCATTACCTTTTGTAAGATTTGGTGTTGGATAAGGCTCCATACTAACCCAAGTCTTTAAACCAGCATCATGTAATTTCCTTAACGCTTTTATTCTTCTTAAGTAAGGTGCGCTTCCCGGTTCAAATTTTTTCTTAAAATCATTGTCTAAAGAAACAAGGGTAATTCCATATTCATTATCTAAGCTATATTTTTTAGAATCAACTAATTCTTTGGGATAAATCCCTTTAGTTAATATTGTGCATTTTATCCCATTAGAATTTAATTTGTTTATTATTTTTAGAGTCATATCTGCAATTTCGGGATAAGTATACATGAAGGGGTCGGTAGTAAAACATAAATGGACAAAGTTTATTTCATTCCTGTATTTAGGAATTTCTTTATCCAAGAGTTCTAAGGCATTTTTAACAAGTTTTGGTTTTAACCATTCTTCGTAAGTTTTAACTTTTCCAAACCTTTTCGCCATATTAAAAGCATAACAAGGAAAATTACAACCATGAGCGCAACCTTCAACATGATTGATACAAAAATCAGCATATTCAACCTTACTTTTGTATAAAAGAGAACTACGAGTTATATAAGCAATCTTTCCTCCCTTATCCATAATAGAACAAGATAAAAAGATTATATAAATTTACCTCAAAATAAAGTATTTTGTCTTTTCTTTATTATATCTAAAGAAATTTCTACCGCTTTATCAGAATGTTTCTCTATTTCGTGGCCAGCGTTAATAATCGGTTTCATCCAAGGATTCCCAGTTCCAGTTTTATGGGTGATAAAAAGAAGATTATAAGCAAATCCTTTAACAGAATTTATGTGAACGCTATAAAAAACAGCATCCGACCTCTCCTTTAAAATATTTTTTTTATAAATTTCAAGAATGTCTCTTTCACATTTTGCTTGTTTCCAAGAATCATCTCCAAAAAAAGTAGTTAATGCTTTATACCCATGCCCAGTTACCTCATTTGTACAAACCGCTCTCCAAGATGCACGACTCATAAACGTAAGAAGGATATCGCTTCGTATATTAAGAAGTTTTTTCATAGATTGCCAAGAGAAATCTAAATCAAAAGGATCGACAAAGAAAAAGTTATAAGGAAATTTATCTTTTTTTATCTCATCTAAAATTTTATCTAAGCAAGAATTGCAATCTAAATTAAATAAAGAAAAATTTTTAAAATTTAGTTTATTTATCCTTTTTTCAAGGGTTTTAAAAGATTCTTTTTCTTTTTCACAAAAAAAGAATTTTGTAAATTTAGTATTATGGTTTAGTAAAGCAATAAAAGGTGAACCAATTAAGATATCTTCATATTTAGTTTTTATCTTATTTAAACCAGAACCAGCAAAAACGTCTATATAATTTTTTTTGGAATAATTATTATTTGCTACAATAGCACAAACATCCAATAAATAATTTAGAAAAACTAATTTTAATGGAGTCCATGGATGAAATTCATTACAGATATAAGGATCAGTCTCTTTTATTTTGTTTATTTCTTCTTTGAAAGAAGAATTTGTTTCTTCAATTTTCTTTAATTGTTTTTTAAGCCAAGTTAAATCCGTTGTCATTTTTTAAAACCATTTTCCCAAAGCTTCTTGTTTTTCAAGCTCCTTTCCAAAGATGCTTTCTATATTTTCTTTTACAATTTGGATATTCTGTTTTATGTAAGTTGATAAATTGTATCTTTCTGCAAGCTCCAAGGCAGGCTCTAAATATTTTTTAATTCCGCCTTCATTGATTGTAAAAATTATTTTTCCTCCGCATTTATAACAGACTCCTGTTAAAGGGGGGCGCCTCATTATTTCATTGCATGCAACGCATCTGAATCCCTGCATTGAAAATTTTTTCAGATTACCTTTCAAATCTTTTAGAAAATGCCGGTCAATTATTAATTTCGCAGTATCAGAAGTGTCAACTGCCCTTATTTTTTCAACCAAATCCATCTGATGATGAACTTTGTCCTGCATTGTTGCCAGAGATTTGTAGGAAGAGCATAAAACCCCGTCATTAAAATTATTTGTTTCGTGTGTGTGCCCTATTCCAACAAAAGGATTTTTTCCTTCTTTCAAAAAAAGTTTTACATTGGGAATTGTTTTTAGTTCAGAAGAATGCTTCTTTTGTTCTGCAAGTTCATAAAGTTCAAGAGGATATTCATAAGCAAGGGCAAAATCAAGAATTTGGTCATCAACTTCTCCTGCATCAATTTTTGAGTTTAGAACAAGGGGTGCATCCTGTGTCCCGCCCCGGTGAGAAGGAAGAAATTTTCTTGAAAAATTAAGCAAAACATCTCCTAAAAGCATAATTGC
Organism: uncultured archaeon; assembly: GCA_902386025.1. Taxonomy (GTDB): domain Archaea; phylum Nanobdellota; class Nanobdellia; order Pacearchaeales; family GW2011-AR1; genus RBG-13-33-26. Next base: position 64,125 of record CABMHR010000001.1, read on the forward strand.
AGCTTCATCTCCGTCGCAGTCTCTTCTTATTGCAGCGTGCATATAAGGGCTTGCCATTATCCCCAGCGTGCTTGAAAAACCGATAAATCTGCAGATAACTCCTGCACAATTATGCGGAGCCATACAAACACCAATTTGTCCTACCAAGTCTTCTCTTTTTCTTACATTATAAACAGGATTAAGATTGTAAAATTTTTTTAGTAGGAAGTCAACAAAGTTGCAGACTCGGATAAAAATATCATCTGCTTTTTCATCAAGAGATTCTGGAGAGCTTGGGAGGATAACATCGTGGGGCATAAGTTCAAGAATTTGATTTTCATCATTTAAATCGTTTCCATAAATATCTTTGTCATACCCTAAACTTTTTAATTTTTCAATGCTGACAGAAATTTCTTTTGGCTTGAAGGAAACAACAGGCAGTTCTGTTGCGTCAAATCTGATTGTTCCGTCCTTGTTTACTTGAAGATTATATAGTGTTCTTATTATTCCTTTAGCAAGATTTTCTATGCTGTGTTCTGCAGAAGAAGTTCCTCTTACTCCTTTGATTAATGGGGGAATATCTGTCTTTGAAAGATTTAATTTCTCAATTGCTTTTTCAAAATAATGATTTATATCCAAATCTCTTGTTTGATAGGGCTGGAATTTATTATGTTCTTTGCAGGGGTTTAAAGAAAGTTTGTCGCATTCACTGCAATAAAACATTTTTTCTGTTTCTTTCTTGCAATTTTCGCAGATTGAATAGATTGTTTCTTTCTTGCAATTTTCGCAGTAGTAAGCGGGAAAAGAGCTCCTGACTTTTCCTTCTTCGCACGCAGCCTGCACGCTTCTTAATCTTCCCCCCTCTTTTCCTATTGGAAAAAGTACATTCGGGCTTCCTATAAGTTTTCTTAATTTTGCTTTTTCAGGACGCCCCATTCGTGTTCCAATAAATTCTCCAGCTTTGTCTTTTATTACAAATTCAGAGTTGCAATTTACGGTTTCCAAAACGCTTTTGTCAAGATTAAATTTATCTTCTTCAATTAAATCATTTAAGTTTATTGCTCCTTCAGATTCAGGCAGATTTATTCCCAAATTAAGGAGTAAAATTCTGCTGTTTATTTCATTCAAAACAACATTTTCTATTGTGACTTCATGTTCAATTCCCAAAAGCTCCAAAGCTCTTTTTCCAATTTTGAATTTTTCCTGTTCTGTTTTAGTATAAGGAAAAATTAATTTTCCGTTCACTCTTGAATTTTTAATCCATTTTATTAATTCCAAAAATTCTTCTTTTGAAATCTGCGTCCAGTAAGGAATATAAGAAGGATGAAGCGGGATTTTCCATTTTCTGCTTAATTCAACTGCTTCTTCAATAGAAACATTAAAACAATTAATAGCTTTTTCAGTTTCTGCATCTTTCTGCCTTAATTCCAGTTTCCACCATTCTTCAACATACCCTGATTTTATTAAAACAGAATTTCTGTTGGCAACATCATCAAAGGAAAAAAGAATATCCCCTAAGTATGTTATTTCTTCAACATCAGGGTATAATTTTTTTGCTTCTTCCTTTGTCTTTAATTTTCTCACGCTTCCGTTGAATAATTTTACAATTGGGCCGTCAATTGAATCGCAGGAGGTAACAACGCATCCTTTTGTTGGTTTTTCTATTTTTAACTGCGTCCCTATTGCAATGAAAGAATCTGTAATCCCCATTGTGGCAGGATGCATTGAAACCGCGCTGAATCCAGAAACCCTGCTTCTGCCGTATCTGAATCTGAATGCTCCTGAACGTGAAGGGTGTCCAAATACAGGGCGTCCTGCAACTAAATCCTGAATATATGTTGGAGATTCATCTGTCTTTCCAACTTCTCTTTTTTCGTGAAGCTTGACATAATCCTCCAAAAAATCCCAGCCAGTTGATTGAAATCCTTTTGATTTTGTTTCCTTAAGAAGCCTTAATCCTTTTTTCGCTTTTTGTGCAAGCCCTTCTGAAAAAATCAGGCACATTCCCCCCCTGATAAAATTTGTATCAACTCTGCTTAAATTTTTATAATTTGATACTTCCAGTTTTTCTGTAGGGTCTCCTGCAATTTGAATAGGAAGATTTTTTGCCAAAAAAGTTGCTTCTTCTACAGTCGGCAGATATTGAAGATTAGTGATATATTCGTGATAATCATAATTTTCTGCAACATATCTCTTCACTTCTTCTTCGCTTGGATCAAATTTTGCATATCCAAACAATTCCCTCAAATAATCAACCAGCATTAAAACAACACAGCTTGCAGTTGTCCCTGCGCTTCTTATTGGGCCAGAAAAATTTGCAATAAAATATTCTTTGCTGTCTCTTGTCTTTCCCAATTGCAATCCGGTAAATCCTTCAATTGGACTTGAAACAACCCCTAAAGTAGTATAGGAAAATCCAATTCTAATTCCTGCATCAATTGCTTCAAGCAGGCTTGCAAACTTGCAGTATTTTTGCTTCGCTACTTCTTCTGCAATTTTAAATGAAACAGCCATATTCAGTTTTCCATATTCTTTTTCTAATTCAAGAATTCTTTTTGCAATTCCGCTCCCTTCCATCTGGGGATAAATTGTGGAAATAAGCCCAACAACTTTTTCAGCTAAGCTTCTTGCGAGGGGAATTTCTACTTTTGAAGCAGGATCCAGATTTTTTGCTCTTGCCTCGCTGGCGATTTCATAAATTTTTTTGACATCTTTGTCAAGATTAGAAAAATATTGCTGGGTATTCATTCTTTCGCCTCCAGCGAATTAACAGATGAAGATTCTTCAAAATCAAGTATTTTTATTGCTCTTGTTTTTAAGTTAAACATAGGAACTTTGCAAAAATCAGGCTGGTTCCCCATTTTTTCCTGATAAGGAGTTTTGCTTTCCCAAGAAGATGAAGAAATTACAAGAATGTTGTTATAATAAGAAACTGCACTTTTATGGGTATGCCCCGAAACAAGAATATCTGGAATTTTTTTTATCATTAAATAATCTTCTTCTGAAGGATAATACTGGACAGAAGTGTGGGAAGGAGCAAGGTGCCTGTTCTGCAGAAGATAATTCATAATTTTATTCGGAGAATTAAGCGAGCCTCCTACAATTAGTTTTGGGATAGTATTTGCATAATAATGAAAAGAAACTCCATGATAAGTGAGAACATCAAATCCTGGAAAATTGTCATTTGCTCCGATATTAACATAGGCAGGATTCCCGGTAAGAATAACATTCTTCAGATTGTAAATGCTCCAAGCATATCTTTCATTCAGCATGGGCTGCGGCTCCATAAGCCTTACTCCGTCGTGATTTCCGGGAGAGATAATTATTTTGATGTCTTTTCTTATTTTAGATAATAATTTTGAAAGTCCTATAAACTGTTCTTCTATATCTTTTACCTTCAAATCTCTTTCTTGATTGGGATAAGTCCCAACTCCTGCAATTATGTCCCCCACCAAAAAGATATATTTTATTTTTTCTACTTCAGGAGTATTTGGAACATTTCCATTCAAATAATTAATAAATTTCAAGAAGTTTTCTTCAAGGAATAGTTTGCTTCCAAAATGAATGTCTCCTAAAAATAAGGCATATTCTTCGTTTGAAGATTTCTTTCTTTCAGGAAGTATTGAGTCTGGAAAGACAAAATCACTCGCAAAAAGAATTTCCCCATTTCCAAATCCTGTAAAACCCAAAACAGAATCAAGGCATATTTCTTCTGCTTTTTCAATAAGTTTCTGATTGCTTTGGCTTATCAAAACTTTTATTTTTCCTGTTAAGTCTTCAACTTCAAGAATTACATTCTTGTTTTTTGTCACATTCTTGCTTGAGACAATCCCAATTATAGAAATGTTCTGTCTGTTTCCAGAAAGTTTGTTTATAGATACAAGATTTCTTAAGGAAGGATTGTCCTGAAGAATTTTTTTCATTTCTAAAACTCTGTTCTTAAAATGCTTTGTAAAATCCCCAACTTCCAATTTTTTTGTGGAATTTAATATTGGAGAAAGAACCTTCACTCCGCCCGCTTCTATCCTTATTTCTTTTTTTATTTCCTTTTCTTTTGAAAATTCTTGTGATATTTCTATGCTCAATCCAAGTTTTATCTTCAGTCCTTCAAGATGCTGCTGATTTTCCCTTGGAAGAGCAGAAAAAATTTGGAATACTTTTTCTTTGTTTTGATTAAATAAATTCTTTGTTATTATTCTCTGTTGTGTTGAATCTTTTATTCTTTCTATTATTAATTTGACAGAATCAATGTCGCTTGTTTCATTGAACATATTAAGAACTTCATTATCCAGCAAAAACCCCCTTTCCATGCAAAACTTAAGTATTTCTTGTGTGTTCATTTCAACCCCCTAAATTTACAACTTTCAAAATGTTTCTCCTTTTAATTTTAATTGAATTTAATTATAGGATAATGAACTTAAAATAATTTCTTTGGCTTTTTCAATAATATCTTTAGTAATAGCAAGTTTAATTTCTCTCATCCTTCCCCCTCTGCCTTTTGAAATGACATTGACAGTTATTATCCCAAGCATATCAAATTCTTGAATTATGTCGCTTACTCTTCTTTGGGTTAGAACTTCCAGCTTATTTTTTATACAGACATCTCTATAAAAATTGTAAACTTCTCCTGTAAACAGATGATGCGGCGGCTGTTTTTCAGATAATTGAATAATTGAAGTCAAAACAACCTGAAATTGCTTTGGTTCTGACTTGATTACATCTAAAATTTTATCTCTTTCTATCTTGTCATTTGCTTCATCAATATATTTAAGATAAATCTTGTCAGAATTGTCTCTTTCTGCAAGTTCTCCTGCTATTCTAAGCAAATCAAGGGCTCTTCTTGCATCTCCGTGCTCTCTGGCAGCCAAGGCAGCGCATTTAGCAATAACCCCGTCCTGCATAACACCTTCCTTAAAGACAATTTTAGCCCTTTTTGTTAAAATATCTTGAAGCTGCAAAGCATTATAAGGAGGAAACACAACTTCTTCTTCTGAAAGAGAGCTTTTAACTCTTGGATCCAATTCATCAAGAAAAGTAAGGTTATTGCTTATTCCTACAAGGCATATCTTTGATTGTGAAAGTTCTGGATTAAGTCTTGTGAGATTATACAAGAAATCATCAGATATCTTTTTTGTTGTTTGATCTATTTCATCCAATATAAGAACAATAAGCTGTTTTTCAGAGTCAATAATTTCTACAAATTTATCATAAACAGACTGCGTTGGAAGCCCAGTAGCAGGAACTTCTCCCCCAAACTTTTTGATAAGTTCTGCAAGAATTCTATATTCAGTATCAGAAACCTTTTTCAGCTTGCAGTTTAAGTATTCTATTCTTAATTTAAAATCTGCGTCCTTCTTTTCCCTTTTTAATAGTTCATTTTTCACATATTGAATAGAAAGAGTCTTTCCTGTTCCTGTTTTTCCATAAAGAAATAAATTGCTTGATCTTTCTCCCCTTAAAATTGGTGCAAGAATTGAAGCTACCTGTTTAATCTGTTTGCTTCTGTGAGGAATATCTTCTGGCTGGTAGCTGTTTTGAAGAAGAGATTTATCATTAAAAATACCATTATTATCAAAAGATTCAAAAATCTTATCCAATTCTCCCCCTATATCATTTGTCATATTATCTGTCACACTTCTATTTCCTATGGAAATTATTAATTAATGAATTATTTCCTTCGATAACTATTTATTTTTATTATATAAAGGATTATGACTACTAAACAAGAAAAACACCTATATTTCAAGTGGAAATGAATATCTTCCTTTTTGAATAGCTTAAATTAATAATTGATTTATTATTTATTTTATTCTTCTTATTGTTTTTCTTTTATTATTTGCTTTTATTATTCTTTGTGAAGGAATTATCTGTTCTTTTTATCTTATCTTATCTTATCTTATCTTATCTTAATCATACTATACTATACTATACTATACTATACTATACTATACTATACTATACTATACTATACTATACTATACTATACAAATTTTTATAATTAAAACAAAAACAAACAAAACTTGCAAATTCCTTTTTAAAGATTTCCACTTGCAATCAAGGAGTGAGGGGTATTATTATATCACTTAAATTAAATAAATGATACTTAATTAATAAAAATAAGTTAAAATTCAAAATTTGAATATATACTCATAAATCTATTTATTTTTACAGAAAAGTTTATAAATAATTCTTATCTCCCCTTTGTATGCAAGGAAATAAAAATACCTACAGTTCTCTTATTGGTAAGATGATTGTAACAAAAGAAGGAAAAAGACTTGGATTTGTTAAAGATATCACTTTTGAGACAAAATCAGGAGAATTAATCAATATTGTTGTTAAAGATGCAACTCCTTATACAAAGAATCTTAATTTAGAAAGAACAAATTCAAGCGAGCTGCTTGTTCCTTATAATTCTATAATTGCTATAGGTGATTTTGTTATAGTTTCAGAAGAAGATTTAATTTAATTCTTCTAAATATAAATATTTAAAAATACTTTATTATTCAAATTAAAATGAGATTTATCAATCTATTATTTACAAAGCTAAGCGCAGAAAGGCTTAAAGACAAGGCTTCTGAAATAAAATTTAACACAAAAATAGACATAACTTCCATTGATTCTATTAAATCTGACTTTGTTGAATTAAAAGAAGAAATTCTTAAAATAAATTTTATTTATGCTATTCAATATGAACCCGACTTTGCTAATTTAGAACTTGCAGGAAGTCTTATTTTATCTTTGACTCCAGAGATGACAGAGGGAATTTTAAAGGAATGGGAAGAAAAGAAAATTCCAGAAGATTTTAGAATATTCGTTTTTAATATTATACTGAAGAAATCAAATCTGAAAGCCTTGGAACTAGAAGATGAATTAAATCTTCCTCTACATCTTCCTTTTCCTTCTTTAGTTAAAGATAAAAATCAAAAGAAAGAAGATTAGACAACCTTTAAAAAAATAGGTTTGCTTCTTTTTATATGAAAATTTCTGAACAAAAAAAAGAGAAAATTTGCGAACAGATTCTTGCCATCCTTTATTCTGCTTCTCCAAAATCATTATTTACCTTAAACATTGCAAAAGAGCTTGCAAGAGATGAAGAATTTGTCAAATCCCTCCTTATTAATTTAAAAAAGAAGGATTTAATTATAGAAATTAAAAAGAATCCAAAAGGAATTCTTTACCTTAAGCGTTCAAGATGGAAATTGGGCGATAATGCATACAAAGCATATAAAGAACACCAAAATAATCAGCAATTTTAAGTTTTTAATGAATTATACTTAAATTTTTATACTCTTTTCTTATCCTTTATCTTTATGGATCAAGTTAAAGAAGCTTTTCAAAAGGTAAAACAAGATATGGATTCTATGAAAGAAGAGCTTGATTTATTAAAACAATCTTTAAGAGAAAATAACGAAAAGATCTCTGATTTAAACAAAATAATCAGAGAATTAACTTCTCAAATATTGATTTTTAACTCAAAAGAAGAGGTTTTTAATTCAACACATAATCCAGCACAAACACTAAAAATACAGACATATCCAACACATAATCCAACAGATAACTTGCCCTTTAAGCCTCTAAACACTCAAAATATGAGTATTTCCACAGGAAATAGGGGGGTTCCAACAGACAGACAGACAGACAGACAGACAAACCAACAGACAGAAAACTCCTCGTTTGGGGAAGCAATTGAAGTTTTAAATTCCCTTGATTCTATAAAAAAGGAAATAAGGAATAAATTTAAGAGAATTACAGAGCAGGAATTCTTAGTTTTCTCAACAATTTATCAGCTGTCAGAAGAAGGCAGTAATCCAGATTATAAAGTTATTTCCCAACGCCTGAATCTTACAGAAAGCTCTATAAGGGATTATGTCGGGAGATTGATAAAAAAGGGAATTCCCGTCGAGAAAACTAAAATAAACAATAAAATAATTCAGCTTTCTATCTCTGAAAAATTGAAAAAAGTCACACCTTTATCAGTTATTTTGCAGCTTAGGACTTTATAATTTATTCATATTATCATTTATTCGGTTAACCGAATAAATAAAACTCTCTATTTCCTGTTTAACACCCTATTCTTCTAATCTTATTTCCTTATTGATTAACTCTCTTCTTTTTCTGTTTTTTCTTAAATTTTCTTTGATTTTACCCCTCTCTTTTCCCTATTTTTTTCATTTATTTTTGTTCTTTTTAATAAAACTCTCACTTCTTCCTTTCTGCAGCTCTTTTTTCTGTTCTTTTCTCAAGTTTTTCTTCATTTTCCCTTCCCCCTAACTCTCACTTTCGTCTTTTTTAGCATTTTTTCCTTGATTTCTTCAGGTATAAATACCCTCTTTTTCCCATTTTTCTCTATTTCTTCCTCAATTATCTCACTTTTCTGTCTTATTGCATTAATCTGTCCCCTAATTGTAGAACGCTCTTTTCCCAGCATAGCTGCCAAATCATCATAACTCAATTTCATTTCTGAATTTAATAGAATCCATAAAATTGCTCTTTCAGTTACTGAAAATTGGCTTAAATTTGGTGTTTGAACAGCTGTTTGAACAGCTGTTTGAACAGCATAAACACCTGTTTGTTTATTAAACACCTGTTTGGGTGTTTTAAACACCCTGTTTGTTTTTAATTCATTCATTACAGAAACAACATTTTTCAATCCTTCAACATCATTTTTCACCGACGACAAAATCTCTTTAATTTCTTCAATTTCTTTTTTTTGCAAATCTTTCTCAGAACCAAGGTGTTTAATCCATCCGCTTACTGAACTTATATCCTTTTTTACAGATTCAAAACTTTTTCTTGTATCTTCTTTTATCTTATCAATCTCTTTTTTCCCAGTAAAAAGCCAAAACATAATATATTATTGCAAAAATCTATTTAAAAATGTTTTGTTTTTAGACGAAAATTTTTGCTTTTTTATCTAAGTTTATTCTTTTTTTCTCTTCCAAAATATCATCAAAAAATTGGCTGTTTAACAATAAAAAAATAGGCAAACAGCTGTTTTAAACAGCGACAAACAGCTGTTTGTTTTTCAAACACCATCGATAAATCATCTAAACAGCTGTTTAATCTTTAAACACCTCAATATACAAAGGCAACCTTAGTGCACAACTGCCGCCAAGCACTAAAAATTAATGCCGAAAATTTCTGGGCAAAATAACCTATACAAAATCTTTAAATACTCCCAATAAATCCTTAAGAAATGTCAAAAAATATTGAAGAAAATATAATGGAAAAACCAGAAGATTTTAATGACAGACATGGGAATCCTTTAGAAAAAGATTCTCTTTATGTTCTTCCCCATCTTCTTTCTCCATTGCAATTTGAAGGTTATGACTATCTTCAAGAAGGAGATTTCAAAAACTTGAGAGCAGTTTTCACAAATTCAAAAGGTTGCAATTTATACTTTAACAAAAACCAAGTTGCTGCCTTTGTAATAAAAGTAAACTAACCTTATCTAAGTGCACATTTCAAGATATAAATTCTTAAAAACATCACCAAATCAATTCTTTTATGAAAAATGAATTCATAGAAAAGCCGTGGGTTGTTTATGGCTGGTTTCATGGCTTATGGGATATTGGTAGAGTAATAAATGAATCATTAGACATACAGCACGATGAAGAGAGAGAATATGTTTTAAAACATTCTTCCAACCGCATCATCAAAACATTTCAAACTTCTGAAGAAGCAATAAACTATTGTTTTGAAACTCAACTTCACAAATCAGGATGTTTTGATTCAACAGATGCAATATTTCAAAGAGTTTTATCCTATTTTCCTAAAGCAACTAAACTGGAAGCAATCCAATTTTTCTATAATACATTAATAGCTCATCAGAAAAAAAGAGGCAGTTCATAAAGGCAATCTTAGTGCACAAATATAAAAATGACAGAAGAAAAAACACAAATAGAAAATCCATGGGGAGTTTATGGCTGGTTTCTTGGTTCAGGGGATATTGGAAAAATTGTTGAAGATTCTAAATGTAGTTGTTATATTCAATATTGTGAAGGACAAAGATATCCTGCAGAATGTTGGGATTCAGAATGGGTTCATAAATTTGATAATCCCTTAAAAGCAATTGAATATTTTCTTTTGCATAATCATGATGGGTTTAGTAAGGAACAAGTAATAGAGCACTTCTTGAGAGACTTCCCCAGTGAGAAAAAGACACTTAAACGACTCTTAGAACAAAGCCCGCCTAAGTGCACACAAGCAGATATAGATTCTGGAAAAGTTGAAGAAAGCCATGATGGAAGTCTTCACGAAACACACACTAAAGACAGATTTCCTCATCCAAATAAAAAATATTAATCTTCCTTCATAAAACTTCGTACAACCTATATTGTGCGAACTACCAAATTACAACACTTTTTTATAAATAAGTTCGTACAATCTTTTTTATGAAAAAAGAAGAATTTCTTGAAAAATTAAACGTAGAATTGACTATCTCCAAGAACTCTAAATACACCTTAAGGAATTACTTAAATGCAAATTTAGAGCTGCTTGAATTTTTTAAAAAAGAGCCATCTGAAATTACAGAAGATGATGTTAAGATGTTCATGGCCAAAAAATTAACAGATTCCTCCTCTTCCTCCATCATAGTATTTTTGTCTGCACTAAGATTTGCCTACTCCAATATTTTGAAAAAAGATGTAACTTTGGGAATAAAACGTCCAAAGAGAGAAAAGCGAATTCCAGCAGTTTTAACAAAAGAAGAAGTAAAACGTTTGTTTGCTAATCTTCCAAATAAAAAGAGCAAACTTATGATAAGCTTAATCTATGCCTGTGGGTTTAGGGTTTCAGAGCTTCTTAATCTTAAACTGAATGATTTAAACTTTGAAGAAATGATTTGTCATGTAAGGCAGGCAAAAGGCAAAAAGGATAGAATTGTTAACATTCCCCATTTTTTATTAAAAGACTTGAAGAAACAGGCAGTAAAACAACAGGAATCAAGACAAGATTATCTCTTTACTGGGCTAAAGGGGAGATTAACAGAGAGAAATATTCAAAAGATAGTTCAAAAGACAGCAAAAAAAGCAGGAATTGACAAAGAAGTTCATCCTCACACTTTAAGACACAGCTTTGCAACACATTTACTTGAAAATGGAACAGACATAAGGAAAATTCAGGAACTCTTAGGACATGCAGATTTATCAACAACTCAAATTTATACTCATATCTCAACAGAGGAATTAAAAAAGATAAAATCTCCTTTAGATGATTTAATGTAAATGGAAGAAAGAGATAAGACATTAAGAAGAAAGGCATTTGAGAGAAATAAGTTTACTTGTCAGAAATGCAAGATTCAGGATAAAACAGGAAAAATTTTAGAAGCACATCATATAACTCCCATTTATTCTGGAGGAAAAGATATATTAGACAATGTTATTACTTTATGCAATGATTGTCACCATTTTGCCTCAAACAGCAAACAAGAGTTTGATGAATATTTGAAAGAAGAAATGGACGGAACATTAACTACTTTAATGAAGGCATGGGAAAAAGTGATATCTGAGAATCCAGATTTAAAATGACAAGCGAAATTGAAAATTTAAGAAAAGAGAATGAAGAACTGAAAAAAGAAATTGAAAGATTAAAGTCGGTAAAAGCAAATCAGAAGGCAGGAATGATTAAGAAAGCAACACAGGGAAATTTAATGTCCCGTGCCCCTTTTGGCTACAATATTGAAAACGGAAAGCTTGTTCCAGCACAAAATTCAAAAGAAATAGAAGAAATCTTTGAAGAATTTTTAAACAGCAGCATAAGCCTTCATCAGCTTTCAGAGAAGCATCATCTTTCTGTAAATGGATTAAAGAAAATCCTGAAGAATTTTACTTATATAGGGAAAATAAAATTTAACAATCAGATTCACGAAGGCACACATCAGCCGATTGTTTCATCAACTTTGTTTAATCATGTTCAGAATAAGCTGGAGAAGATGGGGATAAAATAATTCTCTCATTAGGAAAATTATTAATGATAAACCCTGACGCGTGTGATTAATTGATGACGTTCTTCTTAAAAAGAAGTGATAACTTAACTTTATCTTCTCTTCTTTCCAAAAGGAAATGGCTTTTTTTCAGACAAGAATGAAATGTATTTGAAGAAAATATAAATTTGGCTGCTGAACATTGCATTGATGCGAAGAAGTTCTTTTTCTTTCTTTTTTCCTGCAAGCATAAGTATCATCTGAACTAATGCAAATATGCAGGCAAAAAATCCCCAGATATGCAATATTGCTCCAGATACAATAAAAATTGGGATTCTCATCCATACACTCTTTTTTCGCTTCATATTATTTTTAATAGAATATTATTTATAAATTATCTGTAACTCTTCTGTCTTCTTGTTCTCGCCTTTCCTGCTCCAGGCTTTCTGACTTCTTTTCTTCTGACATCTGCAACAAGAAGGTTTCTGTCATATTCAAGCAATGATTTTTCCAGTTCATCTGATTTTGTGAATACAACCATCCCTTTTGCAAGTGCAACTCTTGCAGCTTCTATCTGCCCCTTTGAACCTCCGCCAATAACGTTTATATCTGCATTAAAATTCAATTTTCCCAAAACCTTTTCTGCAATTCTTAATGGCTCTTCAATTTTTAACTTGTCAAAGATATGAAATAATTTGTAATCTTTCTGGTTTATCCAGACTTTTCCTGTTCCCTCTTCAAAAACAGCTCTTGCTACTGCTCTTTTTCTTTTTCCAGAACTTATTATTTTGTTTACCATTTTGAAATCTCCTTAACTCTTACCATTTTGCTCTTGCTTTGGAATTTTGATTTTTCTGCAACAATAATTTTCTTTCCTGCTTCAAGTTCTTTTGGAACTCCAACATAGCATTTTATTTTTTTTAATGCAACTCTTCCTCTTCCTGTTCTGTAATTAGGAAGCATGCCCCTTATTACTCTCTTGACTCTCTTCTCGCTTATTCTTGAAACTTTCGGCCCTTTCTGCGTGCTTCCAACTCTCTTCCTCTTTGCTTCAAGCTCTTCTTCAATATTTTTTTTGTTTCCTGTTATAATTATCTGTTCGCAGTTTACTATTGCAATTTCTTCTCCTTTAAGCGCTTCTTTTGCTGCATAGCTGGCAATTCTTCCCAAAACTGCATCTTTTCCTTCTAAAATTTTCATTCTATTCCCCCCATAATTTCTCTTTCATATAAATCAGTGCACAGCTCGTCTAATATTCTTTTTGTTATTTCTCCCTGCGAGTTTCTTCCAGCAGTTAATTCTTCAATGCAATTTCTTCCCAGCCCCCATATTACAAATGCTTTTAATTCAAAATACTCTTTAGAATTTGTTGGAAGATTATATAATTTTTGGGCGTCTAAAACAAGCTCTTCTCTTGATGGAGCTGCAGTCCAGCATCTTGCATAAGATTGTCTTATGCTATTAATTATTCTTTCTCTGCTCATTTTATTATCCTCACATTTTTTGCATCTGGATTTTTTCTTATCTCTTCTGCTATTGTAGAAATTTCTCCTTTTGCCTTTAATATTTTTTCTTTTGCCTTGTTTGAAAAACTTAATGCAGCTACTTTAATCTTTTTGTTCAAATCTCCCTGCGAAAGAACTTTCCCAGGAATAAGGATTGTTTCGCCTTCCTTTGCTTCTTTGTCAAGTTCGTCGATATTTATTATTTTCATATTTGCTCTCGGGCTTGAAAGCAATCCTGCAACTTCAACCCATTTGTCTTTTTTCTTTGCAAGAAGAATGGTTTCAACTAATTCCGGATTATTTTTTCTTTCTGCCTGTTTTCCTATAAGTGTTTTTGATTTCATGTTTGAAATATCTGCAATAAATAGAGAAATTTTCTCTACTCAAATCGCTTTCGCTCGCAGATAAAAACCTGACATTTCAGAGGTTTATAAAACTTTTTATAGGCATATTTTATGGTATTATATAAGCGGGATTGCCAGAGCGGTCAAATGGGACAGACTCAAAATCTGTTGGCTCAGTGCCTACAAAGGTTCGAATCCTTTATCCCGCACTTTTTATTTAGAAATCTTCTTTGCGAATTCTTTCAAGTCATCTTTAAGGACAGCAATTGCTCTCTTGAATATTTCATCTTCGCTTATCTGTCCGAATGATTCTACAGTTATAATAAGCTCTTTTGAGGGAATTAATTCTATTGAATCTTTTCCAACTTTCTTGCAGAAATCCACACACGCTTCGCACATATCGCACTTTTCCTCGTCAATAACTGCAACTTTTCCGTTGTCAAGAACTAATATTTTCTGCGGGCAGACATTCACAACTTCTTTTGGACAATCTTTGTCTATCTTAACTTTTACTGAATTTCTGTAAAACATTAATCCTGGGGAAAATTTTGAATGTGTGCTTCCCTTTCCAACTTTTGCAGTTGCAAGAATCTCAAGTTCCTGCCCTTTTTTCAGAACAGTAATCGGTATCTTGTCATAAACAGGAGAAACTCTTCCCTTAAGCTCTTCAGAATAAATAACCCCGTCCTTTTTAGCGACTAATGTCAATTGTTCAACACTTTTTTCATCAATTGTCTTGTCCATCTTAAGAGGAATCATTCCTATTCTGTGGGCAACTGTTTCGTCATATAATGGAGAATCGTTTTTTGATATCTCAACTTCATCAACTGCAAGAATTGGGATTTGATCTACATATCTTCTTATTGCATTTGCCAAACTTTCATCTGCTTCTAATGTGAATGTTATCTGATTGTTTTTTTTGTTTATTGTTTTCATGGGATTATTTTATAAAGCTGATTTTTAAATTTATGTTTTAAGGACGTCTGCCTCTTCTTCCGCCCTTGACTTTTGGCCCACCTCTTGGGAATCTTGTAGTGTCTAATATGTTTAATATTTTAAATCCCTCTCTTGTCAAACTCTTGATTATTGCATTTGCACCAGGCCCCAATGCAGGGCTTCTTGTCTTTGCTCTTATTCTTACATAAAGAGATTTAATTCCAAGTTCATTCATTGTTTCTGCAATCCTTTTTGCTATAAATATAGCGATAGTGGGATTTGCTTTCAATCTTCCGTGCTTTGTAACCATTCCCCCTGTAACCTTGGCAATTGTTTTCCCAGACATATCTGTAACATGGGCAATTGTGTTATTGAAAGAAGTATAAACATTTAAGATTGCTTCAAGCTCTTTTCCATCTTTCTTTTCTGTTTTTTCAATCTTCTTCTCTTCTGTTTCAATTGGTATTTCTTCAATTGGGCGCTTCATTCTTCTGCTCCTTCACTTTCAATCTTGCTCTTTTTAGTTTTTATTTTATTTGCTTTTATAGAAATTTTATTTTCCAACTCTACTGGAACAATAAATGAAGGCGCATTTATGCTGTTTCCACTGATTAAAACTTTTTTGTGTGTTATAAGCTGTCTTGCACTTTTTTGTGTTGTAGCCATTCCTTTTTGAACAAGCACTGTCTGAAGCCTTCTTCTTAGATAATCTTTCTTGTCCAGTGAAAGAACATCCCCGATTGTGTTTACATTAAGCCCTATTTTTTTCAGTCTTTCAAAGAAAGCATTTTTCTCGTCCTCGCTTGCAGAAATTAATTTTTTTGCTTTTTCCCTGATTAGTTTTATCTTTGCGTCTGCTTTCCATATCTCTCTCTTGTTTTTTAACCCAAACTCTTCTTTTATCTTTGCTTCTTCATCTATCCTTGCTTTGTCGAATGGTCTTTTTGGACGTGAATATGTTTTATGTTTTCTTTTCATTTTTTAACTGCTTTCTTTTTAATTCCGACGCTCTTTCTCTTGTTTCTTCTGAAGTGGCTTCTTGTCCTCTGTCCTCTTAATGGTAACCCGATTGAATGCCTTAATCCTTTGTAGCTCTTTATCTTCTTTAATCTTCCAATATCCATTTCTTTCTGCAATTCAAGATTGCTTCCAATAAGATGCTTGTCTTCTCCTGTTTCAAAATCAGATTTTCTATTCAGCAAAAATGAGGGTATATTTGGGTTTTTTACAAAATCATTTATCTTGTTGATTTCTGCAGGAGTTAATGAACTGATTTTTCTTTTCTTGTCCAAATTCAAGGATTTGCAGATTGCATTTGACAAACTCCAAGATATCCCTTTGATTTTTGTCAGTCCAACATAAACATTAAGCCCGCCTTCAATATCTTTGGATAGGATTCTGATTAATTTTTCGTCATATTTCTTTTCTTCCGGCTTTGGCTTGTGAGTGTGTTCCGGTTTAGCTTTTTCTTCTGTTTTTTGTTCTGCCATTTTTATTTTACAAACAAATTGTATCTTTCAACATTTATTAGTTCACTTAATATTCTTTTCTGTACTGCTTTTTCTGGGTCTGGAAGATTTTGTATTCTTTTTTTCATGTCCTCAAATGATTCAAATTCATTTTCTTTTCTTTGTTTTAATATTTCCTGCATATGTTTTTTTCCAAATCCTGGAAGCAGTTCTATTTGATGAATCCTTTTATTGATTGCTTCTGATTTGTTGAAAAACTCAACAAATTCCTTTTCATTTTCCTTGACTATTCTCTCAACAAATTCCTGTAGCTGATTTTTTGCAGATTCTGTGAGTTTTTCTCTGTGCAATCTTCCAAGAATGTAATATATCTCGTCTCGCTTCCCCTCTCCGATATAAACTTCTTTTCCGGCTTCTAAAGATACCCCTCGTCTTGGAACTAACTCCAATAATATTAAATTTCTTTTACCAATTGCCTGGGCTATTGGCATCATTTTCTTCTCTAAGGGATAACCATTCGGCAGATAATCTAATATGATTGCATTTTCTTCTTTTTCCATTTTCATTATGCAAACTTTTTAATTGCGTCAAGTATTTTTTTTGATTCATCTTCATCTAAGCTTGCATCAGCAAAAACTTTGTTTAATTCTTCGGCTGTTTCAGGCAGAATGTCTATTATTTTTACAATATGCTCGGGTTTTACTTTAATAATCCCAAAAGATTCTATTTCCTGCTTTAATTCTTTAGCTTCCTTTGCTTTAATTTTGTTGAATTTTTTTATAAATTCAATTATTTCTGTATCGCTTTCTTCATCTTTCTTGGCATATTCTATAACTTCTGCCATGCTCAATGGTTCGCTGTTTAATATCATTTTATTTTTTAATCTGCTTTATTTTTTTTAAATGTATTGGTTCTATTAAGATTCTTTTTTCCTTGTTTCCGTCCTTAATCTTTATCATATAAGACTTCCCCCTTCTTCCTTCCACAATTCCAGTTATTCCCTGCAGTCTCTTTGGAAAGCTGGATTGCACTGTTCTTTCTCTTGTAATAGCAACAAAATCGCCTTCCTTCAGCTCCTGAAAGTATCTACTAAGCTGTAATTTTCCGCGGGTTCTTACTGGTTTTCTTTCTGCCATAGATTACCCAAAATTATTTCATTTAAAAAACTATCTTTTATTTAAATAAAAGAGTTAACGTCGCATTATGCTGCTCTTTTTCTTTCCAAACATTCTCCAGAATTAAAATTCAAATCTCCCTTGTCTTGAGCTTCATCGGTTGTTTTCTTTATATGTTCCCATTGTTTCTTGCCCCATACACCAACCCCGCATTTATCACAAATTTGCATAGCTCTTTCTGCAGGAACTTCTGAACTGCAATAAACACATTTCCTCATTTTTTCTTACCTCTACCTTGAGGAAATAAAATTAGTTTTTAAATATTCTTGTTATGATTCATTCATATTTTTTTATAAGATAAAAATTAAATAATTTTTATTCATATCTCAAAGCATCAACAGGTTTGAGCTTTGATGCAGTTAATGCAGGAATTGTTCCGGATAATGCCCCGATTAAAAATGCAAAACCCAAGCATCCTGCAATTAAGTACCACGGAACAGCTGCTTTCAATAAATTTGTGTTTAAGGCAGTTATTGCAATAATCTCTACTGTCTTTGAGATGCTGTATCCAAGAATAATTCCGATAATTCCGCCGATTAATCCAAGCATCCCAGATTCAGACAGGAATATGTAAAGAATATCTCTGTTCTTTGCCCCAACAGCTTTCATTGTTCCAATTTCTTTTGTTCTTTCCAAAACAGAAGTATACATTGTATTTGCAATTCCTATCCCTCCGATAAGAAGAGAGATAGCAGCAACGCCAACAAGAAAAGCAGTCACTATATTTAATATCACATCAAAACTTGCTAAAAGTTCTTGGGGGGTTGAGATGTAAAAATCTTTTGTATTCTTATTCTGATTTTTTGATTTCATTAATTTGTCGGCAATTCTGTCTGCAATTTCCTGTATGTTCTTTTCATTGTCAACCTGCACAATTATTGAATCAATCCTATTTCCAGAATTAAACAGAGCTTTGAAATCGTCCCAAGACAGATAAATATTTTTGTCGTCAGAAGGATTTCCTATTGTTCCGACAATTCCTGAAACCTTGAATTCTTTTCCGTTGATTATTATTTTATCCCCTATCTTTACCTGCTTGTCAAAGACTTTATTGTATTTGTAGTCGTATCCTAACATTACTTCCCCGCTTTCTCCTTTTTGTATAATATTTCCTTCGTCCATTTTTATGCTTGCACTATCAATATACAATCCAATTCTATCCAAAGGCAAGCCAATCACAATAAAATATTTTGTCTGCTTGTTGAATTTCATTTCTGCATTCCCAATAGTTGCGTAAGATATATCTTTCACTCCCTGAACTTTTTCTATTGTATCAACATCATAAATTGTAAATTCCGCAGCCCCTGCTCCTATTCCTGTTGAACCCTTTAGGTTGATAAACAGCTTGTCTGTTCCGAGAATTTTAAACTGCTCATCTATTGCTTCTCTCAATCCAAGAGACAGGCTTATCAGCGTGAATATTACTGCAATGGAAATAATAATTCCTACAATTGTAAGTCCGCTTCTAAGTTTTCTTTTTCTTATATTTTTTAATGCAAGTTTTGAATAATCTCTTATCATTTTCTCAATGCTTCTACTGGTTTTAATTTGCTCGCCTGCAAAGCAGGGATTAACCCAGAAATCAGCCCTATGACAAATGCAAAAGCGATTGAACCAAATATTAAGAGATAAGATAATTGAACACTCAAAATCTCAGAGCCAAAAGCAGAATTAGCAATTCCAGCCACTCCAAACGCCAAGCTAATTCCCAATACTGCTCCAATAATTCCCCCAATTAATCCAAGCAGCCCAGATTCAATTATAAAAATATACATAATCTCTTTGTTTTTTGCACCAATTGCTTTCATTGTTCCAATTTCTTTTGTTCTTTCCAGGACAGAAGTATACATTGTATTTGCAATTCCTATTCCTCCGATAAGAAGAGAGATGGCTGCAATTCCCTCAATAATTAAATTTATTATATCCAAAATGGTGTTAACACTTGAGATTGCCTGCATAGGAGTTTGAACAGAAAAATCTTCTTCCCCGATTTTTTCATTTCTATCTTTCCTTAAATCTTCTTTTATTTTTTCTGCAACATTTTCTGTTTCTTTTGAATCAGAAACCTGAACTACAATCATGTCATATTCATCTTCAATATTCAGCAGTTTTTTCATATCTTTCTCATTCATAAATATCATTAAATTAATCTGAAAAGAACTTGCAGGCTTTAGAATCCCAATTACTTCAAAACTTTCTCCTTGGATTAAAATTTTATCTCCAACAGATATCTCTTTGCCGAAGGAATCTTCCTTGGCTATTTCAGAACCAATAAAGACTTTTCCGCTGTCTTCTGTTTTTAAGAATCTTCCCCCAGCTAACTTTACATTCATTGAATTGTAAATTTCTTTTGCCTCATCTGCATTATTTGGGATGCTTTCAATATAATCAAAATTCGCATTTTTATTGAATTCAACTTTAGCCATTCTTAACAATCTTGAAGCAACTTCTTTTACTCCTGCAACCTTGCTTATAACATCTGCATCGTGCTGATTCAATTTTCTTATAGATGTGCTTCCTGGTGGGCCAAATCCTGTTCCTGCATTTTCTATTAACAGCTTGTCGGTAGACAGGCTTGAGAATTGTTCAGTTATAGCCGTTTTAAGTCCGTTGCCCATAGTCATTAACGCAACAACTGCTGCTATCCCGATAAAAACTCCTAAAATTGTGAGCCACGAACGCAATCCTCTGTGCTTAAGATTACCAAAAGCGAGAATAAAATAATCTTTTTTCATCAGGGATTATCTCCCTTGTGCTTTATTCAATCTCTTTTTCTTTCTTACTTTTTTAACAATCATCCAGGCAACAAAAATCAACCCCAAAACAATAACATAGCCTATTGTATTATTCTTTTTTGTAAGTCCAAGTTTTAATGCCTGCTCCTGTGAATAAACTGTAACTGGAAGATTAATTGTTTTTGTTGTTAGCTTATTATTAAAATCTCTGTATTCAATCTGTGCTGTTAATGTGGGGGTTTGTTCATTAAAAATAACATCAAAACTTGTTGTTTCAGAATCGTCTGAGTTTATTGTTCCAATATAAGCATTATCATCTGACAATAAAGTATATCCCTGCGGAATGATTGTTACGCTGACAAATTTTGCATCTCCAAAACCTTTATTCACAATGTTTAATGTTATTTTCCCCTGACTTCCAATTATCGGGGTTTCTGTGCTTAAGCTGTAAACAAGATTTGGATTTGCTTCAACAGTTAAGCTAAACACTCCGGTTATTGGTGATTGCGAATCTCCGCTTGAATTGCTGTAAGTTAAAGTATAAGGAATAGTATAATCTCCTGCCTTTGCATCATTTGATGTTTTTATTGCGAAATCTAAACTTTCTGTGTCATCACTTTCAATCTCACTTACATCTTCAGAGTTTATTACTGTGAACGGCACTTTTGACATGTCTAAATTCAAAGAAACATCTTCTGCATTGAAGTCAAGAGTATTCTTTATTTTGATAGTTATATCCTGCTCGCTTCCTGGCTGGAAATTAACCGCATCAACTGATTTGACAGCCATAGCAGATGTCAATCCTAAAGTAAAGACTAGCACAAATAATACACTTATCAAAATTTTTGCTTGTTTGTTCATATTCTTTCTTTAAGCTCTTTGCTTATAAACTTTATGTTGTTAGACTACTGAATTTTAGTTGCAGAAATTCTTTTCCATTTGCCTTTGCTTCTCTTTTCAACATATTCTATTCTCCCATCTTTAACTGAATAAATTGTTTTTGCATGTTCTTTTGCTAATTCCGGATTGTGTGTTACAATGATGATTGTCTTTCCTTCCTCATTCAGCTTATTCAGGAATTTCATTACCATTTCTCCTGTCTTGGTGTCAAGATTCCCTGTAGGTTCATCTGCAAGAATTACTTCTGGATTATTTGCCAAAGCTCTTGCAATCGCAACTCTCTGCTGCTGCCCTCCGGAAAGCTGATTTGGATAATGATTCATTCTGTCATTTAATTCAACCAGTCTCAGCAATTCCTCTGCCCTTGATTCTCTTTCAATTTCATCTTTTTCCTGAAACAGCATAGGAAGCATTACATTTTCCTTCGCAGTAAGGTTTGGAATAAGATTAAACTGCTGAAATATAAATCCTATTTTTCTCCCCCTTATTTGCGCCAGTTCAGATTCTTCTAAAAATTCAATGTCGTGCCCGTCAAGATAAATATTTCCTTCTGTTGCTAAATCCAAGCTCCCTATAAGGTTCATGCTTGTTGATTTGCCGCTCCCGCTTGGGCCCATGATAGCAACAAAATCTCCACTCTCTATTGCAATATTGATGCAGTCAAGAGCCTTGATTATATTATCCCCCATTTCATAATATCTTGCGACATTTTTCAATTCAATAATATTCCTGTTTTCCATATATATTCCCTTTCGGTTTCTTATTTAAATCTATCTGCAAAACTCATTCATAAGTTTTATAAACCAAGAATAAGAGATAATAATATGATAATTCCTGTTAGATGTTTTTCCTGCGGGAAACCTATTGGACACCTTTGGGATGAATATAAGAAAAAAGTAGCCAGCGGAGAGAATTCCAAGAAAGTATTGGATGAGCTGGGGTTGGAAAGAGCGTGTTGCAGGGCTATGTTCTTGGGGCAAACTGATTTGATAGAATTGGTTGGTAAATTTAAGAAGTCTTAATTTTCCATCTATTCACTTTCCCGCAATTTTTGCACTCTATTGTTTTAATTCCTTTTTTTATTCTTATTTTTGAATCCCATAGGGGAAAATAACATCTTTTGCAGAATTTTTTTCTAAGTTCATTTAACTGCACATTGCAGTTCATTGCAAGTTTTTTCATCTTCCTTATGTCAAGTATTGTCTTATTCTCAAGATCATCAAAGAATTCTTTTATCTGCTTTCCAGCATCTGTTTTTGATGGTTTTTTCATAAAATAAGCAATATCCAAATCTTTAAATATTTCTTGGTATGAAAAAATCAAAAGGAAATATTAATTCTAAAAAAATAAAGAAGACAGCTTGATGATTTGGCGCCTTGTCTGACACTAACGTCACCAGCATAGGAAGCTTAACTTCTGTGTTCGGAATGGGAACAGGTGTTTCCAACCTATTATGGCCGTCTTCAAAACTTCAAGAATTGGCGTATTTATAAAGCTTTTTATAGACATATTTTATGATATTATCAGCCCTGAGCGGTATTCAAATAGAATTCAAGCCGAGCATTTGCACGAATGCCCGAAATATTAAATGCAATGAATGCAGGTGCGAGTTTAAGAAACCGAGAAGGTGTCGTCGCTACGCGGAATTGCCAGAGCGGTCAAATGGGCGAGATTAAGGCTCTCGTGGCTTAGTGCCTGCAAAGGTTCGAATCCTTTATTCCGCATTTATTACAAGAAACTGAAAATTCCTTTTTGAATTAATAATAATCCAACAATTATGCAGATTATCATCGGAATATGAAAAAATATGGAAAGAATAAAGACTATTCCTGCAGAAAAATCCATCCAGCTTGCAGGATTTTTCAAGAAGCCAAATGCAGATTTAATCAAATGAAATGCTCCAAAAAAAATTAAAATAAAACTTGGAAGAATGAATCCAGGACTAAACATTAATATCAGCCCTCCGATAAAATCTATTGTTCCAAGTATTTTAACCAGCATATTTTTTAAATCATCATTCTATTTAAAAATGTATCAGCCTTGAGAATAACTCGGGGGAAAGTTTGATAAAGAAAATAGATTAAATCGTCTTATTGCGCCTGTAACTCAGTTTGGATTAGAGTGCCACCCCCCTAAACAATAGGGTAAGGTGGAAGTCGAAGGTTCGAATCCTTCCAGGCGCGTTGTTTGCAGTTTCATTCAAGCAATAACCTTTAAAATGCAATAATTTTAATATTATCAATGCGCTGATAGTTCAGTGGCAGAATATTTGCCTTCCAAGCAAATGACTCGGGTTCGAATCCCGATCGGCGCACTCATAAAAAATGAACAAAGAAAACTTCAAGCAAAAATTTATATCATTCCACGACAAAAACTACAAGCTCCTGCTTTTAATTCCGTTAATAATGATTATCTTTGGTTTTGTCTATATGGGTTCTTTTTACTCGCAGAATCATGATTTTTTCAAGAAAGATATTTCTCTGGCAGGAGGAACTTCTGTCACAATAAATGGCGGAACTTTAAATTCAGCCAATCTTGAAAAAGCCATTTCTGATAAATTAGAAGATGTTAATATACGCGAAATTTCTGATTTGGCGACAAAAAAACAGCTTGCAGTTATAGTAGAGACAAGAAGCGACGAACAGCAGACAAGAACTGTTCTTGAAAGTTACTTGGGTTATTCGCTTAATGAAGACAACAGCAGCTTTGAATTCACAGGCTCAAGTCTTAGCAATTCTTTTTACAAACAGCTTTTATTTGCACTATTGGTTGCATTTGTCTTGATGGCAGTAGTAATCTTCATACAATTTAAAACTCTTGTTCCTTCTATGGCAGTTATTCTTTCTGCATTTGCAGACATCTTTATGTCGCTGGTTTTGGTTAATCTGCTGGGGATAAGAATTTCAAGCGCAGGCATTGTTGCATTCCTTATGCTTATTGGTTATTCTGTTGATACAGACATTCTTCTTACAAACAAAGTATTGAGGAGAGAAGGAAAATCTGTGAACAGAAAAATTATAGAATCTTTCAAAACAGGAATAACAATGACTTTAACTGCTGTTGCTTCTGTTGTTGCAGCTTTGCTTATTGCCGGCCCCTATTCTTCTACTCTTTATCAGATTTTTTTAATTATGGCTCTTGGGCTGGTTTTTGATATCTTTAATACTTGGCTGACAAATGTTTCAATAATTAAATGGTATGCATTGCATCTGCAGAAAAAGAAAAATGAAAATTAGATTTACTTGGAAAATCTGGCTTTGGATAATCTTGTTAATTCTTTCATTAGTCTCAATCTTCATCACTCCAACTTTTCTTCAGAAAGGAGTTTTAATTACAAATGTTGAGCAAAATTCCTCAGCATTTGAACAGGGATTAAGGGCAGGGCAGGTGATTACAGCAATAGACGGAAAAGCAGTTCAAAATGTAGAAGATTATTCTAAAATTATTCAAGCTAAATTTCCATCTGCAGAAAAAGTAAAAACAACAATTACAACAAAAGATGCAGAGTATGTCATTTATTCAGAAATTTCTCCCCAGATGGCAGTTTCTAATCTGCCTCAAACAAATCTAAAAATGGGATTGGATTTAGCAGGAGGTTCAAGAGCATTAGTGCAGGCACAGGACCATAAATTAACTTCTTCAGAAGTAAATGATTTAGTCAGCATAGTCAGCAACAGGTTTAATGTATACGGGCTTTCTGATGTGACAGTTAAATCAGTTTCAGATTTGTCAGGAAATAATTTTATGCTTGTTGAAATAGCAGGAGCGACTCCTGAAGACTTGGAAAATTTAATCTCTGAACAGGGTAAATTTGAAGCCAAGATAGGAAATGATACTGTTTTTATGGGGGAGAAGAAAGATATTACTAACGTTGCAAGAGGGGGGCAAGAAGCAGGGATTACTAATTGTCAGCAGAGTTCAAATGGATACGCCTGTCAGTTCAGGTTTACTATTTATTTGAGCCAAACAGCTGCAGAAAAGCAGGCTAATCTAACAAATGCATTAGGTATTAATTCTACTTCTTCAGGAGATTATCTGTCAAAAACACTTGATCTTTATGTTGACGGAAATTTGCAGGATAGTTTGAATATAGGCTCTGATTTGAAGGGGCAGATAACGACACAGGTTGCTATCAGCGGTTCTGGAACAGGCCCAACTCAAGATGATGCAATTACTTCTGCATTGGAGAATATGAATAAACTGCAGACAATTTTGATTACAGGAAGTCTGCCGTTTAAATTGCAGATTGTAAAACTGGATACTGTTTCTCCTACTCTTGGAAATGATTTCTTAAAATATATCCTTATAGCTGCATTTGTTTCTATATTCTTAGTTGCAGTAATTGTTCTTTTAAGATATCGTTCAAAATCAGCAATAGCTCCTTTAGTGGTTTGCACTTCTGAAATAATCATAACTCTCGGAATTGCTGCTCTGATAAAATGGAATCTTGATTTGCCGAGCATTGCTGGTATTCTTGCAGCAATTGGTACTGGTGTAGATGATCAGATTGTTATACTTGATGAAACAAAACACAAAGAAGAATCACTTGGAATAAAGCAGAGAATAAAAAGAGCTTTTGTAATTATATTAGGAGCATATTTCACTGTAGTTGCTTCATTGCTTCCATTATTCTGGGCAGGAGCAGGGTTGCTTACAGGATTTGCATTGACAACAATTATCGGAATAACTATTGGGGTTTTAATAACTCGTCCTGCATTCGCAGATATGATTAGATTAATGGAAAAAGAAAATGCATCCTAAAATTCATTTAATCATAGGAATTATTTTTGTTATTATTCTTCATATCTTTTTTTCGCAAATAACTTTAGCCGAACTTTCAATTATTTTTTTGTCAAGTTTTTTGATAGACGGAGACCATTATCTTTATTATTTTATAAGAGAAAAAAATATCAATCCCTTCAAATGTTATAATTGGTATAAAGAACACCTTAAGAAAACTCTTACTCTCTCTATGGCTGAAAGAAAAAAAGAATACACTGGGTTTTATTTATTTCACGGAATTGAGCCATTAACAGCCATTTTTCTTCTTGGAACTTATGTTTTCCCATTTCTAATCTTTGTTTTTATAGGATTATCCTTGCATATGATTGTGGATGTCCCTCACGAATATTATATTAAAAGAACAATTCAAAAAAGCTCCCTGATTTATAATTATACGCAATGGAAGAAACTATTTAGAAAATAATTTATTCCTCAAAGAAATTTTTTACCAAATCAACAAAATTGTTTTTTATCTTCAAGGGAAGTTTGAAATAATTTCCAATGTATTTGGATAAATCTGGGCTTAAATCATCTCCTCGATGCGGCATTTCCACAATTTTTGAAGTTATAGAAGAAGTTCCATTATAACCTATATCACTCTGAACAGCAAAAAGGTTTTCTAATGATTTTAATTTAGTGTAATGATAAACTTGATGAGCCAATTGCATACATCTTGAAATATGGTCTGGGTTAGATACAATAATCGCTTTTTCAATGTTATAGTCACAAAATATTTCTCCAGCAAATTTTATCTCTTCAAGAGTATTTTGGGATTTCTTTTCAGGAATTGAAAAAGAAAGAATATGCCTCTTCAAATCTTTTAAGTTTATATTATCAAACGGGTTAAATAAAGACATTTCATCAAAATGTTCAAACATATATTTAATTGTATATTCTGATTCTTTTAACCCGTCTCTTTCAGAAGCACCAGTCCCAAAAACAATAACCTCTGCTTTTTCTTGATAAGCTAAAAGACAAGTTTTCAAAATTTGCCCCAATAAGCCTTCTTTCCTATCTCCCCATTGATGCAATTCCCAATTCTTTGCAAGAACATGCCTCCCATGACAAAGTATTCCCGTTTTCATAAAATTTTATTTAATACGCTTTATTTAAGAGTTATGGTATTTAACTCGTGTTTGATTTTAATAGCCATTTAAAATAATCTGCTGTTTTTTTTAATCCTTCATCTAAATGTATTTTTGGCTGCCATTTTAAAAGAGTCTTTGCAAGAGTTATATCTGGTTTTCTCTGCTTTGGATCATCTTTTGGGAGTTCTTTATATTCTAATCTGCTTCTTGAATTTGTTAATTTTATGATCTTTTTAGCTAATTCGAACATTGTAAACTCTCCGGGATTTCCAAGATTAATAGGTCCGACATTTTCAGATTCCATCATTTTATAAAGCCCTTCTACTAAGTCTGAAACATAACAAAAACTTCTTGTTTGATTTCCTTTTCCATAAATTGTGATTGCTTCATTATTTAATGCCTGCATAATAAAATTACTAATCACTCTTCCGTCGTTTTTGTCCATACTCGGTCCGTAAGTATTAAAAATTCTTACAATTCTTACTGGCAGGTTGTATTTTCTATGATAGTCCATAAATAAAGTCTCTGCAACTCTTTTCCCTTCATCATAACAAGCTCTTGGCCCAAGAGTATTTACATTTCCCCGATAGGTTTCTTTTTGCGGATGTTCTAATGGGTCTCCATAAATTTCAGAAGTTGATGCTTGTAAAACTCTTGCTCCGTTTAATCTAGCAAATTCTAATACATTAATTACCCCAAGCGTATTTGCTTTAATTGTTTCAATTGAATCAAATTGATATGCAATCGGAGAAGCAGGACAGGCTAAATTATAAATTCGGTCAAAATGCTCTTCAATCTCAATTGGTTCTGTGATATCATGAAGAATTACTTTAAATTTAATATTTTTTTTCAAATCTATTATGTTCATATTTTTTCCAGTAAAAAAATTATCTAAACAAACCACTTCATATCCTCGTTGAAGAAGATATCTGCATAAATGGCTTCCAACAAATCCGGCACCCCCTGTAACCAATATTTTCATTTTTACAAATAATTATTTTTAGAAGTAGCTCCTGTTATATTTAACCAATCTTTATTCTTTCTCACTTTCTCATTTGTTCTCCAGACTTCTTGGAGAAGATAAGAGTCATATTCATGTTCCTGCGACAATCTTATAAGTGCTTTCAAATCTTTTGGAAAGCATTTTCCTCCAAAACCAAAATCTTCATCTGGGCCTGGGACTTCTGTATTACTCCCTATCCTCTTATCTAATAATATCGCATTTCTAACATTACTATAATTGACTCCTGTTGCTTGACATATTTGATAAATTTCATTAGCAATCATTATTTGTGAAGCAAGAGTTACATTTGCAGCATACTTTATCATTTCTGCTTCTTTTCTTGTAACAAGGATATATTTTGCACTTGGAAAAATTGGCAGGTAAACTTCCTGCAATTGATGTGTGCTTTTTTCATCATTCGCACCGATTACAACCCTGTCTGTATTTTCCATGTCTTCAATCGCATGCTTCTCTCTTAAAAATTCAGGATTAAATGCAAATCTGAACGGATATTTATATGTAAGTCTGTCTGTTGAACCAGAAACAGCTGTGGATCTTATAACAATTAAAATATCCTGAGGGTTTCTCTCTATTTTTATCAACTCTTCAATAATTTGTTCAAGGGAATTATAGATAGAAGAATAATCTATTTCTCCTGTTATTTTCATGGGGGTTGGGACGCAAATAAAAATAACTTCTGCATTAACAACAAGATTTTTTAAATTCTGTCCGGAGTTATATTCTGGTTTGAATTTATCATATAAAAAAACTTCGTGTTTTTTTTCCAAAACCTTTGCAGTAGCCCCCCCAACAATTCCAACGCCGATTACACCAATTTTCATAAAAAACCAATATAATTTTTACTTTTAAGGTTTTATGTATCTCAATTATATTGTTATAATCTACCTTCTTTTCTTCAAAGTTTTTTCCAAATGCCCCCAAATTCTCCCAATTCCATAGCTTAAATGTATTGTAAGAAATATGAACGGAAGAAGAAAAATCCCGTTTATATCTTGATTTTTCATCGATTCATAAATTGAAAACAATAAACCCAGAATTCCATAAAGAATCAATGGAAAAGACAGGATTATATTATTAATTCCGAATAATGTCAGTTCTAAAATGAATAGTAGATACATTGCAAACAAAGAAGGAATTAGAAAGAATGGTTTTTTTAGAGTTTCTGAAAATTTTTCCCCCAATGGCCCCACACGCCCGTAATTAAAAATCTGCTTGATTAATGCTTTTATTGTCGGCCTTCTTCTATGGTAAATAATTAAATCGGGGCTGTAGGCAACTTTAAATCCTGCGTTTTTTGATTCCCTTATAAATTTTGGATCTTCTCCAGGCCACAAGTTAGTATCAAATTTAATCTTGTCCATTACTTCTCTTCTGCAAAACATAATTGCCGTTGTCAAATAAGTTTCATCTGCATTTAAGTTCAATTTCTTTTTTTCATATCTGTTTGAAGTATTCCACCCTCCAAATTTTGAGCTTAATGCATAGCCGGAGATTTTTGCAAATCCTTTTTCATCCAAGGGGGTTAATTGCGGCCCACCAACAATGTCTATTTCCGGATGTTCTTTAAAGAATTTTTCAGCATTGTTTAATAAATCATTATTAATAATTCCGTCATCATCAAGAAAAACAAGAATCTTCCCCCTGCTTTTTTCAAAACCCCTGTTCCTATTTTCAGATGCATTTGTACCGTTTTCAACAATTATTTCATATTCTTTTTTTGGAAAATCCAGCTTGTTAATGCTCTCTAATATCTCTGCATTTCTATACGGGGCAACAGGGATGATTAATGAAAATTTCATATTTTAATCCATTTATCCTCATTTAAAAAGTTACTGAAACATTCCTTCATTAATTTTAAAAGTCAGCCAAATTTAATAGTTTGATGGATAACATTTCAAATTCTTCCGAGATAAAAGGGCAGATTATTCAAAATAGTTTTTGGAATGTTACAGGCAGCATTATAAATCGAGTTGGTGGGTTTATTTTAATAATTCTTCTTTCTAGAATTTTAATGCCAGAGGGTTTTGGAAGATATTCAATCGCAATGACTATCTCGTTGTTTTTTATAACATTTTCAGATATGGGGATTAATCAGACTTTGATAAGATATGTCTCTCTTGGAATTAATAAAAAAAACAGCAAATCTTCTGCTTATTTTAAATATTTGTTCAAAATAAAATTCATTGTAACTATTTTACTTTCTGGATTTTTAATCCTTGTTTCTTATCCTCTGTCTGTTTATATCTTTAGAGACTTTAATCTTTTTATCCCTTTGCTGATAATGGGATTTTATGTCTTTCTTATCTCTTTAATAAGTTTTTTAGAAGCATTATTTTTTATAGGGAGAAATATCAAGTACGTATCGATAAAAGAATTTGTATCCCTAATTATAAAAACGGGAATTGTCCTTGCAATTGGGTACATAGCCAGTTCAGATTATGAATTAATTGGATTATTCCTGCTGTTCGTTCTCCTTTCAATATTAGTATTATTCTTTTATTTTTATCTTACAAAACGCATTTACCCCCAGTTATTTGAAGATAAATTAAATAAGATTGATAAGAAAGAAATCAAGAAGTCTATTCTCTCTCTTAATGTCCAAAACATATCTGTGATGATTATTTATCAAGCAGGCATTATCCTTCTAGGAGCATTCTTGGCAGAAAAGTATGTTGGTTATTATAACTCTTATCTAGTTCTTGTTACAAGTATCTCTGGTTTATTTTCCTTTTCTTATGTATTTCTCCCGATAATGACAAATCTTAAAAAAGAAAAATTTAAGAGCTTTCTAAAGAAGATTTTTAGACTATTTTTTATAATTCTGCTTCCTTTATCTTTCGGTTTGTCTGTTTTGTCTAGATATTTTATTACTACTCTTTATGGGGAAGGTTATCTTTCTGCATGGGTTTCACTGAGTATACTTGCTTTTTTAATCCCCTGTCTTTTTGGGATAGACCTCTCATTATCTATTTTTTCTTCAAGAAACAAACAGAAAATCTTTTCTAAAATTATGGTATTTTCTGCAGGATTATTTTTAGTATTAAGTTTTATAATCATAAAAATTTTACTGAAATTTTCAGGAGAAGCTGCAGTAATAGGAATATCTGGGTTAACCTTAATCATCTGGATTTTTTGTTTTATCTCTTCAATACGATTGATGAAGAAAGAATTCAATGTGAACATTCTATCTTCTTGGATATTCAAGCCTTTATTTTCTTGTATCATTATGTCTATTTTCCTGCATCTCTTCTTAAACTACCTTGGACACATGGATTTAACAAAAGGGCTTTTAGTTATCCTATTTGGAGCATTAGTTTACTTTTTCTTGATGGTTTTAACAAAGGGAATAAATAAGGAGGATTTTTTTCTTCTAAAAAGAATTTGTAAATTAAAGTGATTTTATCTTTTAGATAAAATTATCATGGGGGTGAGGATTTTTTATTCTATAAAGATATTTGTTGCACACATCCAGCTTGCATCCTTTTCCGCATTCAGAAAGCTTTATCTTTGCCGAAACTTCTTTTCTTTTATCTCCCTGCCAGATATCACTAAAACTTTGCTGGTGTATGTTCCCGTAAATGAATTCTTCACTATTATAAAATCTATTGCAAGGGAGAACATTTCCTCTTGAATCAATTAAACTAAAAAATGAAAGTCCATAACATCGGGGATATGTAATCCCCTCTTCTAATCTTTCTATTGTTTCTTTTCTGAACAATACTTCAAAGGTATCTGAATTAAGTTTCTTTATTTCTTCAAGTTTATCATATTCTTTTTTATCTAATTCAAAAAAGTTTTTAGTCTTGGGGTGATGTGAATAAGGTTTAAGTTGCAAATTATCTGCTCCTATATTTTTTAGAATCTCTGCAAGTTTAAGTATCTCGTCTATATTATCTGGGAGCATTACTATTTGTACGCCTATTGTAGTTTTTAACCCATTTTCATTTCTAAACCTAACCGCTTGCTTTATATTATCAATGACTTTTTCAAAATCAGTCAGATTTGTCTGATGAAGAAATGAATAAGTCTCTGGACTTCCGGCATTAACGCTAAATCTTATCCACGAGAGATTTGGGAGGCATTGTTCCATCTTTTCTTTTGTAAATGCAACTCCATTTGTTGTAATTGAAACGTCTAGCCCATATTCTTTTGCTTTCTGGACAAAAAGCCCAATATCCTTATGTAATAATGATTCTCCTTCTCCTGCAAACATCACAGATTTAACCCCATGCTCTGCCATATCTTTTAAGGTAGATATCATTACATCTCGATCTATTTCTTGGATGCCGTGTTTTAACCAATCAAGAGCACAAAATTTACACCGATGATTACAATTATTTGTAGGGCCTATTTCAACATAAATAGGAAAACAATCCCCTTTTTCTGACCATTCATCAACCCTTTTTGGATGATACATCAACTTGTGATTATCTACATTGATTTTCATATTATACCCTAAAAGAAGAAGCTTAAAAAGATTTATGTATTTAAAGTAAGTAACATCTTGGAATAAATTGAATAGATTATTTAATCTTATTTTTTATATATTTAATTATCTCCGTAGTTGAGAGTTTTTCAGCGGAGGTGTAATATATTTTCCCTCCGTAAGATTTCATTATTTCTATCTGTTGATTCAGGACAGAATCGTTCTTATAAATATAATCTGGCCCCTTAAAATAAAAATCGGGTTTAATAATTTCGATTATGTTTGCAGAGCCGTCATGCAAAATAACATAATCAACTGATTTTAATCTGCTTATCATAAATGCTCTTAATTGTTCGGAAAAGATGGGTCTGCCGGAATTAGGTTTTTTTTTGGAACTGAAACTATCCAAGGCTATTGCAACAACGAGAATATCACAATTTTTTTTGGCTTCTTCTAAATGCGTTATGTGCCCCGGATGAAGGAGGTCAAAACTCCCAGTGCACAATCCAATTTTTTTACTTTCTTTTCTTAACCTTTCCAATCTTGTAAGGAGTTCCTTTTCAGAGAGGATATTTTCTGAAATATATCCTGATGATTTTGATTCTATCATCTTTTTGAGAAATAATTAGAATTTAAAAAACTTATTCTGTCGCAATATTTATAAAAGGTAGGATGTACTTAAAAAAAATGAATAAAAAAGATTTTTTGGAGAGATGGTTCAATGCTCTTGAAGCTTATGACACCCCTAGAGAATTTGTATCTTCAACTTATTCTAAAAAAGGAGATATCTTTTTTGGAGGAATCAATTACCCTGTAATATACACTATTGCTCCAAATAATGAACAGAGAAGAGAACTTATGAATAAACAAATACCCTATACTCCCAAAAAAAGTGTGGCAGATTATGGATTGAGGCTTGATATCAAAGAATGTTTTCTATGTCATAATATTGTTCAAGCAATAGATGCTCAAGAATTTCCAAGTGAAATAAAAAATAATCTTATCTTAAAATCTGGAGAGAATTTTGTTATGCCAAATAGATATCCTTCTCAAGCAGGACATTCATTATTAATCCCAAAGAATCACGACGACTTCTCAAATAGGGTAATCCCTAAAATAGATAATAATAGAAGAAAAATTTACATTCCAGAATATGGAAAAACAAGAGGGGAGATCATTACAGAAAGTTCATTAGCAGAGATTTTGGAATGCTTTGATAAATATAATTTTAAAGCATTAAAAAATCATGTTTTAGATAGTATGAGCATACCTGGACACGATCACTGGCATATATTTTTAGATGATTCCCCTTCTTTATCCCTATTAAAAAAGCTTACTAAAGATGCCAAAAAAACCTCTTTTGGACAATCAATTTATCTTTTAAGAAATACTCCCTTTGATACCCTTTTGATTAAAGAAGAAAATCCAGAAAATATAATCCATCCCGCTGTAAAAATTTTAGAAAAAATGGAAAAATCAGATGAAATCTTTACATTAGCATATTATAAGGGGCATCTTTTAATCTCTCCTAGGAATTCTAAAAATTTGACAATACTTTCCATCAAATAGGAGCATCAAGCCCAATACACTATTTTTCTAAAGAAGATGGTTCAGATATAAAATTAGCAAAAGAATTTATACCTTTAAAGAGCCAATTTAATTGGGGAAAATTTATTGATTAATGCAACTTTCTTATTCCTTGTGAATATACTCTAATGGCTGAGTTTTAATTACTTCCCAATTTTTATTAACCCATTCAATGCATTCATCAATCCCATCATCGAGTCTTATTCTCGGATTCCAATTCAATTTTTCTCTAATTTTTTTTGAGTTTATTAAATATTCTTTGTCTTGCCCCCCTACTCTTTCTTCAGTGATTTCAACTGCATCTTCAAAGGAAATATTCATTTTTTTGCAGATTATTCTAACTATTGATTCAATACTATATGTAATCTCTGAAGAAAGATGATAAACTTCCCCAACTTCCCCCCTTTCCATAACCTTTAAGGTTCCATCACAATTGTCTTTTATATTTATAAAAGATCTTATTGCTTTTCCTCCCCCCTGTAATTGAATTTTTTCACCTTTTTTTATCTTTATTATGGATATAGGAATTATTCTATACAACTGCTGCCCTGGCCCATAAACATTTGCGGATCTTGTGAAAACTGCAGGAAAGTTAAATTGTTTTACAATTGATTGTATAAACATATCTGCAGATAACTTTGAAGTTGCATAGGGGGAAGTTGGATTGTAGGGGGCATCTTCAGAAACATTTTTGCATGAACCATAAATCTCTGGGGTAGAGACTTGAACATATTTTTTTATTTGAGGCATTCTTCTTAATTTGTCAATCAATGCAACTATAGCTAAAGTATTTGTTTTAAACCATTGAACAGGATTTCCCCAGCTTTGTCCAACCATTCCCTGAGCAGCATAATTTACAACATAGCTTATTTTCTCTTTCTCTAATAGTTCTGTTATCTCTCCTAAATTATTATTTAAATCAAACTGGTAAAATTTAAATCTTTCAGATTTTCTCTCTTTGTATGGAAGAAAGATTGAATTTGGTTCGGGGGAACGACTTATCCCAATTACCCCATAATCTGTTTTTTCCAAAAGATAATCAACAAAATGGCTTCCTGAAAAAGAATTACTTCCAATTACTGCAACTTTTTCCATAGGGGTTAATCGCCTGTATTCTTTTTAAAGATTTATCTTCTCTTCTTATTTTTTGATACTTTTTCCATAAATTCTTCAAATCGATTTACATTCTTTTCCATTAGAAAATCTTTCCTTGCGTTAATTATATTTTTTTCTATCTTTTTCATATCCAATTTAGATATTATCTTTTTAATATTCTTCATCTGTTCTTTATCTTCGAGATTATAACTGACTGCAATGCCATAATCGTGCCCAAGTTTGTTAACAAATTTGTAGGAACTATTGGAAATAAGAGGTATCCCTGCTTCAAGATAACTTGCTAATCTATTTCCTGTAGCCATGTCTGGTTCAATATTTCCTTCTCTTTTCTCTGGGGAAGTCCACATGCCAAAGTCATACTTAGAAATTTCTTTACTTAACATATTCGGTTCAACAGGATCGTGATAATGAAAGAATTTAGATGTTATAAGTTCTTTATAGTCCCTAGTAAAAGCGGAATCTTCTGTGAAAAATTTCCTTACCTGTTCATTTGAACCAGAATTTGGTATAGAATAAAGATGTATGTGGATTCCTGCTTTAACAAACGGAACAAAATTATCAAATACCGAAGTTTCTCCCCCAGGACCAACTGCCCCCATAGAGTTTACAAAAACAATGTGTATTCCTCCATCTTTTTTTGAAAGTTTATTTTTATTTATAGGAATAATAAATTCTCCTGCACAGTAAGGAAAAAAACTTAATTGATTATGGGGCAATTTAATATTCTTTCCTAACATTCTGTTTTCTAAAAATTTTAATTCATTTGGATCCCCTTTATGCATTATCCCATCTGCATGTTCAAAACAGAACCTTTCTGATTTAATCTCAAACTTTGGAACACCTGCTTTTTTTGCTCTTTCTAAAGTATCATAAGATTGGGATCTTATATCATATGGGAAATAAATAAAAGCTGCTCTCTTGGTTAAAATTCTAGATATTGCACTTGGCCAGTTAGGAGAAGCTCTGACAAGAACAGCGTATGGCTTTAATCTTAATGATTCAACAACTGCTTTAATTATTGTTTTTACATTTTTAGTTATAGAGAGAAATATATATTTAAAATTTTTAAAATTCATCTTGAAGAAATTAACATTAAAGTAGATAATTTTGTCAAAAGCGATATTATGAAACTCCTTAGAAACCCCCTTATTTCCTAAAATTTGTATAAGGACTGTTTCATATCCTTTTTTTCTAAGCAGCATCGCCAGTTTGTATATCATAACTGTGGAGTATGGCTCCACAAAAACAATTTGTTTTTTCATTTTATTTATCATTTCTTGACTCCTTATTATATTTTATTATTCTGGCGGGGTTTCCACAAACAACAGCATTTTCTGGAACATCTTTATTCACAACACTTCCTGCTCCAATCGTGGCATTTTTACCAATTTTTACTCCCTTAAGGATTATTGCATGTGTTCCTATCCATACCCCATCATTTATTTCTATGGGAGAGTCTATCATATCTTCTTCTCTTGGTCCCAAGGGCATTTTATGATCATTATCATATATTGAAGCGTGCGGACCAATCCCCACATTTTTACCAATCTTAATTTTTTTGCGTGAACTTATTATTGCCCCCGCTCCAATACTTGTCCAATTCCCTATTTCTAAGTTGTAGGGCCTATAAATAAAAATATTTTCATAGATTTTTACACCCTTTCCTATTTTTGCTCCAGCAATTTTATAAAATATCTTTCTAAGATTCTTCCCAATTTCCCCCCCAATATTCCTCAGGAGAGATGCTCCTATTTGATAAAAAAAGGTATATATCATTTTATTTAGAACTAATATTTTTAACTAAATCTCCAAATGTGAAAATATCTTCAGCATTTTTGATAATTACATTAAAATTTGACTCTACTGCCGCAATAAACTGATAAAACCTCACAGAACTATGACTATTCAAATGTTCATTATCCAAAATTAAACCATCACCGATTTCTGATTCTTTCATTCCCCAAAATTCAGAGAAAAATCTTATTAATCTTGCTCTTTCCATCTACCATCCCTCATGACAAACAGGGCAGATATAATCTTCAGTGCCGTCTTCTTTAATTATTTTTGTCAGATAATCACAAATTTTTTCTTCTTTTAATCTTTCTAATGTAACAAGACATTTGCAGCATCTAATCTTTTTCCCTGATTTTTTGAGCATATTCCCAAACATATAAACATACTTAAAAAACTTCCTATTCTATCCTACATAAATCTTAAAAAACTCCCTAATTTTATCTTAAATAAGTTTAATTAAAATGGGATTAGGAGAATATTTAAATCAAAGTAAGAAAATAATCCAAAATCCATCTATTAATTCCTGTAAAATAGCAATTCTCTCAAATTTTACAATCAATGGACTTGGGGAAGTTATGCAAGTTCTCTGCAATAATCAAAAAATTTACGCTGAAGTTTATACCCCTGATTACAACCAATACATGCAAGAAATTTTTAATAAATCCAGTCGTCTATATAAATTCTCCCCAAATATAATTTTTTTACTAATCGACACAGAATATATGTTGGGGGGGGATTTTTACTCTTTCCCTTATAGGCTAACTAATAAAGAGAGAGAAAATAATATTGAAAAAAAATTTCAGGAATTAAAAAGTTTAATAATCTCTTTAGAGCAGAATACTTCCTGCAAGATAGTTATTAACAATTTTTTATATCCTCTTTATTCAAGCAGGGGTATTTTGGAAAACAAACAGGATTATGGTATTAAAAAAGCTATTATGGATTTTAATAATCAACTTGAGGATTTAGCAAAAAATGATTCACAATTATTTGTTTTCGATATTAACTCTTTTGTGATGAAAGAGGGATATAACTCCATTATGGACAGCAAAATGGACTATCTTGCAGATATGAAATTATCTCCCTCCGCAATTGTCTCTTTAGCTAAAGAATATCTAGCGTATATCTTTCCTTTAATGTCTATGACAAAAAAGTGTATAATTCTTGATTTAGACAACACTTTATGGGGGGGGATAATCGGAGAAGAAGGAATATCAAATATCAAACTTAGCCCAGAAAAAGAGGGGAAACCTTTTTATGATTTTCAAAAAAGACTTCTTGAATTATCAGAAAGGGGAATTATTCTAGCCATTAATAGCAGGAATAATTACAACGATGCAATAGAAGTGATTAAGAATCACCCTTATATGCTGTTGAGAGAAGATAATTTTGCTTCTATAAAGATAAATTGGGATGATAAAGTAAAAAATATAAAAGAGATTGCAAATGATTTAAATATCGGGATAGATAGTCTTGTTTTTATAGACGACGATAAAACAAATAGGGAATTTGTAAAAAAAATGCTCCCAGAAGTTTTCGTTGTAGAATTACCTGAAAGTTCCTGTGATTATGTGAAAACTCTTGAAGCATTAAAAATCTTTAATTCCTTTTCAATAACTAAAGAAGATTTGGAAAAAAAAGAGATGTATGTTTCCCAGAAGAAAAGAGATGAATTAAAGGCGAAAGTTTCTGATTTGAATTCATTCTTAAATGAATTGAAACTAGAAGGAGAGATAATCTCTGTTAATGACTTCAATATTTCAAGAACTTCACAATTGACTCAGAAAACCAACCAATTTAATTTAACAACTAAAAGGTACTCTGAAGGGGATATTAATAGTTTTTTAAAAGACGAAAATTATTTGCTTAAATTAATTCGAGTGAAAGATAAATTTGGCGACTATGGAATAACCGGTTTAGCAGTGTTTAAGAAAATTGATAATTCTATATCAGAACTGGATAACTTTCTTTTAAGCTGTAGAATTCTGGGGAAGAACATAGAATTTGTATTTTTGCAAAAGTTGATTGACGAATTGGGAAAAAGAGAAATTAAAAAAATAAAAGCGAGGTTTATCCCAACATCAAAAAATGCACCTGCCGCAAATTTTTTAAGAGAAGCAGGATTTATTTTAGAAGGAAAATCTGGAGGAGAGGAAAACTATACTTTAGATATAGGGAAAGAAAATAAAAAAAACATTTTTATGGAGATAAAATATGCTGACTCTTAAGGAACTTGTTGCTAAAGTTTTAGATATTGATAAAAGAATAATTAATAATGAATCCTCTCCAGAAAATATTCCCTCTTGGGATTCTTTTAATGGGTTGATGATAGTTTCGGAACTTGAAACTAATTTTAATGTAAAATTTACCTTAGAAGAAGTAGTCGCCGTAAGAAATTTTAAAGACATAAAAGAAGCCTTGGAAAGACATGGGATTAAAGAAGGATTAAATGATTAATTATCCTGGCTTATTAATTCAAAAATGGAGAGTAAAATTTAATGGAGCTTAATGATTACAAATATGAAGAAATAAATGTTGGAGACATTTTTGAATTTAAAAGAAACATCACGGCAGATAATCTAAACGAATACGCTAAATTAACGGGGGATTTTAATCCATTACATTGTGATGAGGAATATGCAAAAAAAACTATTTTTAAAGGAAGGATTATCCATGGCATGCTTGCAGGTAGTCTGTTTTCAACTCTTGTTGGGATGATGTGTCCAGGCAAAAGAAATCTTTATTTAAGTCAAAGTTTAAATTTCAAAAGGCATATATACCCCAATTCAGAATTAACTGTTAAGGGAGTTATAAAAAATAAGATAGATAGTATGAAGATAATCGTGTTGGGCACCGAAATATTAGTTGATGGAAAAATAGTAATAAATGGTGAAGCGAAAGTTAAAGTTTTAGGAGATTAAAATCAAAAAAAAAGTTGCATTAATAATTGGGGGATCAGGGGGGATTGGTATAGAGGTAGCTAAATTAATGTCTAAAAAAGGTATGGCTGTATGTTTAACTTGTTTTAAAGATTTAGATAAAACAAAAGAGATAGTTCAAAGTGAAAGACTGGATAATGTAAAATTGTATAGTTTAGATTTAACTGATGAAAACAGCATTAACAATATGATTTCACTAGTATTAAACGAAAATGAAAGTTTAGATTCGGTTATCTATTGCGTTTCAAAACCAGTGATAAATAAGGGGGTAAAAGAATTGGAATGGAGTGATTTTCAAGATCATATTAATATTCAAATTAAAGGATTCTTTGATATTATTAAATTGTTGTATCCTTTAATTAATAGGGGGGACAAAATAAAATTTATAGCATTAATAACACAATATTGTACAGGTAAACCTCCTGTAAAATTGGCTCATTATATCACTGCTAAGTATGGTTTAATGGGTTTGATGAAATGTATGGCTTCAGAATTAGCTAAAACTCGATGTACATTTAATATGGTATCTCCGGGCATGGTTAAAACAAGATTATTATCAAACCTCCCACCAAAGTTTTTAGAAATGGCCGATTCTGAAAAAAGGTTATCAGACTCTAAGGATGTTGCAAAAATTATCTACTTCTTATCGTCTGAGGATTCTGATAATCTTAATGGGGTAAATATTTTAATAAATAATGGTGAAATATTTACTTAAATCCGTTTTCTAATTCATCTTTAACCCTATTCAAAAATTGAAGTGCTTTTTGACAATCTGCTACTCTGCTATCATATGAAAGGGTTAAATTAAATCTTTTTATAAAAAGAATTTCTGTGTCTTTACTTTCGAAATCTTCAAATTCCGAAGAAATAGAAATCATTGCGGATTGATTTTCATAAATGGGAGGAATAATAGAATAAACTCCAAAAGAAAAGAGATTTGTTATAGAAAAACTACCATTTTGCTTCTCAGAATCTGATAATTCTCCATGAAGATATTTAAGAGCCATTTCCTTTATTTCTTTTGATAATTCTATCAAAGATTTTTGATCAGCATGTTTAATATTTATTATTTCTGAACCCCTCCCAATATTAATAAAATATCCCAAATCAATTGAGGGATAGAGCATTATTCCATTATCAAATTTTGAATTAAGTTCTGGAAAATTTTTTAAATTTTTGCAAATAGAATAAATGATAATGTCTCCGGGACTTAGATTATACTTCTCTTCGCTTTTAATCTTTTCTATTAAAGAATGGATATTCTTGCTTTTAATTTGAACCGTAAGTGTACTTGTTGGTCCAAATGATTTAAAAGATTCTTTATCTTCCATTTTTATCTATGATTACATATGCAACTGCATATTCCCCTGAATGAGCGATGCTGCAATGTATACTTTTGTTTAATTTGCCTTTAATATATACCTCGGGTATGCCTTTTTGATTATTTATTATCTCTATCTCCTTAAAAAAAATCTTTTTACCAAAAGCTTTTATTACTGATTCTTTTGCACAAAATTTTCCAGCATAACTTATTATGGGTTCTTTCTTTTTCTCGCAATAATCTCTTTCTCTTTCTGTAAAGATTAATTCAAAAAAGCGTTTGTTTGCAAACTTTTTCTTAAAACGTGTTATTAGTTCAATATCCGCCCCAATTCCCGATATCATTGTTTGGATTAAAATTGTTTAAAGATTTTTAAACTTTGCCTAGAACAATTAGAGATTTAAATGATTTAGATTTTTTTAATATAAAAGTTTAAATAAAGGGAGAACAGGAGATTACCATGGAAATTTTATTGATAATGCCCAAATATTTCTGTTCAAGCAAAGACACAAAGCCCAATTATGATTACCTCTTTCCGATTGGGCTTCCTTATATTTATTCTGTGATAAAATCTCACGGCTATAATATTGAAGCATATAATCTAAATCATGAAGAAGGTAAAATAAGTGAATTAATAAAGAAAAAATTAGATAATAAAAAATATGATTTAGTCTGCACTGGGGGGATGGCAATAGATTATTCCGTAATAGAAAAAATAATAAATACTTGCAAATCTCATAAAAGCAACCCTAAAGTGATTTTAGGTGGCCCAGTCCTAACGAGCAATAGGGAAGTTATATCAGAAAATCTTAATTTTGATATAGGGGTAATAGGGGAAGGAGAAGTAACCATAATAGAAATCTTGAACCAT
Source organism: uncultured archaeon (assembly GCA_902386025.1). Lineage (GTDB taxonomy): Archaea > Nanobdellota > Nanobdellia > Pacearchaeales > GW2011-AR1 > RBG-13-33-26. The sequence continues at coordinate 106,039 of CABMHR010000001.1, forward strand.
CTGAAGAATGATAAGAACATGGGAGACATAGATGGGATTTGTTATAAGGATAAAGATAAAAAAATAATCTTTACTCCTTCCAGAAAACAAATAGAGGATTTAGATTCCATCCCTTTCCCCGATTATGAAGCATTTGGATATGAAAAACTTCTAGGCAATACAGACCCTTTATTAACTTGTTTTGGATTGTTGGATTACCCCCGAGTTTATCCTCTTTTGGGAAGCAGAGGATGTCCATTTCAATGCACTTTTTGTCATCATTCGATTGGCTCCAAATATAGAAAAAGATCAATAAAAAATATCACAGAGGAGATGGAATTTGCTATCAAAAAATATGATATAAATTTTTTTAATTTAAATGATGATTTATTCTCTGTTGATAAAAGTAGGCTTTATGAATTTTGCGATGAGATGCAAAGATTAGAAAAAAAATATTCAAAAAAGCTATTTTGGTGGTGTTCATTATGGGTGGGGGCAATCGATGAAAAAATGCTGAATACTCTCAAAGAATCTGGATGCCTTTATGTTTCATTTGGTTTTGAAAGTTATAGCAAGACTGTTCTTAAAAGTATGAAAAAACCTATCACTCCCGAACAGATAGACGCTGCCATAAAATTGTGCATGAAAACAAAAATGCCGATAGTTGGAAATTTTATATTTGGAGACATTGCTGAAACCAAAGAAACTGCAAGAGAGACATTGGACTATTGGAAGAAAAATTGTAGGGGGCAAGTAAAATTATTTTTTATACACCCTTACCCTGGGAGCGAGATTTATAAAAGCTGTTTAGACAGAGGGATAATAAAAGATGAATTAAATTTCATAAAAAATGAGATGCATCACACTTATATTAGGAATATGACTCTTAATATGGAAGATAGAGATTTTGAAGAATTAAAAAAAGAGATATATCATTTAACAAAAACAGATATCCCTTACAAAGTTCCATTTAAGATTAAGCATGTCGGAAAAGAAAAATATGAATTATCTTTAAAATGTCATTTTTGCAAAGAGAAAATAACTCTTAAAAATTGCATTATTAAGAATAAAGGATATTTCAGTTCATTTTTAATATGTAGAAATTGCCAAATGAAATATAATGTATGCAGTAAATTATATAAATTTACTATGGACCATTATTTAAAATTGGATTTTTTCAGGAAGAATTATCTAATTCTTAGGGATAAGTTTTTGAGCAAGAGGCTTTAATTCATTTCTGTTTGGAAAAGAATCCTTTCCAAAATCCAAATATATTAACAAAGTGAATTGCTGGTGCCGCGGTTATCATATATATCGGGAATAAATAAAAATATTTTTTAAAAGGAAACCCGTAAATAATAAGAAGAAACCCAAAAAAAGGAAGTGCTCGAAGAAGTCTTATTCCAAGATTATCCAATCTTGTTTTATGCATTCTTACCATTTTTCCATTCCCTTCAGAATAACTAAATAATCGTTTTAGGGTATAACTAACATTTTTTTGATTATGCAGGTGAAACACCCCCACTCCTGCATTAACAATTCTCCCTCTTTTTCTAAGCTTTATGGACAAATCTGCATCTGGAGCGAATTTTACTGCTTCGTTGATCATTCCAACTTCAATTAAATCTTTTTTTCTGTAAGCACACGCTCGTATGTCTGTGGGGGGAGCTCGCATATTCATTGTGGGGTCTTCTCTTTCTCTTTCTTTTATGATCAACAATCTCAATAAAAGAGAGTATTTTTTCCAGCGTTCTTCTGATAACAAAAGATATGAACCTGTTGCAGCAATATTTTTATCTTCTAATGGTTTAATCAATTTTTCAAGCCAAATCTCTTTTTCTGGAACACAGTCTTGTTCCAAAATTACAATAATTTCTCCCTTGGATTTTTTTATCCCAGCATTCATAGATTCCACTTCAGGCAGGTTCCAACTCTCAATAATCTCTGCATTTATTGTTTGCTTCTTTAACATTTCCTTTAATTTTTCAAAAACCTCTCTTTCAGGTTTATACAAGGGGATAATAATAGAAACTTTTGGTATTTTCATGTTATTTGTTATTATTAAACTTTAATTATCTTTTACGGTCCAAACATCTCCAAAATAAAAAGGGTCTCTCCTTTGAGTAGCTTTCTCTTGAGGGTTATATTCCTTATCAATCAAATGAAGAATAACTGCCTCTTTATTCGCTAAAGGAGTGTATCCATGCCATATCTTTGGAGAAGTCTTAACAAGTATTGGATTTCTCTCTCCAATTATAAAAGTCTTAACTTCTTTTGTTCCATCTTCTTTTTCTTTTATAGACACGTACTTAATATTCCCTTTTATACAGGTGGTGCATTCTGTTTGAGTTTCATTAAGATATAATCCTTTTATTATTCCCGGATATAAAACTGAAACAAGGGCTTGTCCAACATTTCCATTAAAAATATTATTATCTTTCCTTATCGAGATTAAATATCCTTGATCATTTGCAAAAGTGTCTAATTTTTTTACGTTTTCTTCTGCAGATTTGTCTGTATTTGAATCTTCCATAATTTCAATTCAGGAATGTTCTTTAAATAAATTATTGATTTAGAATATATAACCCTAACCAATCCCCAATAAAAATTTTTTAGAAAGGAAAAGATTCTTGAATAATATTCAAAGCGTAGTTAAAATCTATACATCCTATTAATAACATTTTTAAATAAAGTTTAGCACCATTTTTAATGGTAAGAACAACTTCTTGGATTGATGTTTATCCCATAAACGAATCTGGTTTAGTCAGATATAATAAATTAGAAATTGTTAATTCTGGGGCAAGAGTTCAATTAAGCAAAGAACTTTCTGATTATTGCACTGAGCAGTGGACTCCTAAAGCAGCAAAAGGCTGGAAAAGTTCTTGGTTGGCATTTGCTGAAAATCTTAAGTATTCATCTGACGGAGAACAGACTTATGTGACTATTAAACTAGGAGCAATGCCTTTCTTTATTTGTGATGGGATTGTTAAATCAATTGAAGAACAGAAAGATTTTGCTCCCAAACAGGGATATGCCAATAGTGTGTCTATTGGTTTTCCAACTGCAACAAAAGATGGGAAAATAATGCTTCAGAGAAGAGCTCCAGATGTTCATTGTCCTAATATACTAATTCATGAACCTTGTGGTTATATGGCTTCAATGAATTTTGCTCCCAGAGCAGAATGTGACTTGGGAAAATATGCAGAGGATAGCAGATTGTTTGATTTGGTGGGGCAACTGGATTATAGAAAAGAAGAAATAGCAAAAACCTTTAGCATTCCTTCTGAATTAGTTTCTTACGAACTAAGACAGGACTTTCTTGCAGCGGGATGGATAACCAAGGAAATGTATTTTTCAACAACAGGAAGAATTGATGTTAATTCAATAGAATTGAAAATTCCAGAGAATCAGGAAATATTCTTTGTTCCATTTGAACATTTGAAAGATTTAATCTACAATCAAGGAAAACTTTCTCAAATAAATGCAAATGGCTATCGTCCTTTAGATGCAAGAGAAATCCCATTAATTGATGAAACGCTAATTGGGCTTGTTTGGGGATATGAAAAATTAACCGGAGAGAAATTGGATGTTGAAGACACAATTGCAAGATTAAACCACGACGGAATGAACATTAAAGTTTATCCTGCTTCTTCAGATGGTTTGAGTAATGAATATCAGTTTCCAACTAGGTTTTAATTAAATTTTAATATCTTATGTTAGTTGTCTGAGTTATCTTATTAAACACTTCTTCACCATTCTCCTTTCCCAATCTATCTATCACACAATCATGATATCTTGCCATTGATAACATCTTGCTTGTTTCAGAATTAAAATCTGTTTCTAATGCTGCCATTAGCCACTTTCTGTCAATTGGGTTTTCAGTCAAATAATTTTTTCCTTCATTTAATAGAGCTTTCATCCACCTTTCATCAATTTCTCCCTTAACATACAATGTCCCGAATTTACAGATATTTCTTAATTTTTTCTCTATTTCTTCTGGAAATCGCAATCCCCCAATCCCCGTATTTGTGTCCCCAGAACAACTATCATTAATTGTAAATCCTCTTTCTCTCGCTATTTTGTCTATATGAGTATGGGGGTAAATTTGAAGAGGATAGAGGGAAATAATACTCCCCTTGCCAATTCTTTTCATTCCTTCTAATGTATCTAATGCATCTTCAACAGGATCGGATATTGGAAGTCCTACGATTGCCTGCAGATTAACCCTATAGCCAAATGAAACCAGTCGGTCATACGCTTTTTTTATTTGTTCTTCATTATCCCATTGTCTGTTAAACATTTTCAATGATTCTGGACGAATTGCTTGAACTCCCAGCCCAACACAATTCACGATACCTCTTAATTTCTTTAATATCACGTCTGATGCTTTCAAAACACTGACAGAAGTTGTTGAGACATACATTGGAAGATTTATCTCTTTTTTCCAAGCATCAATAAATTCAGAGAGCCATTCTTCTGCATTTCTTCCAGCAAATAAATCATCATCCACCCACTCAATGTCATCTGTAGGATACTTTTTTATTACCTTTGCTTCTTCTATAACGGTTTTAATATCTCTTCTTCCTAAGAAATAATTTATCTGTGCTTCATTTCCAAACAATTCTCTTCTGTGCAGACTTGAAGAACTGCAATAAGTGCAGGCATATGGGCAACCTAACATAGAGAGAATAATCTTTCTGTAGCGGTATCCCATTCTTGGGATATCTTCATAACATTTTTCTCTTGCAGGCATAGGCAAATCATTTGGATTTCCAGGAATTGTTGTGATTATTCCTCTCTCACCTCCGAGGAATCTTTCAACAGAACCATTTACCGGGCCTCTGACAACAACATCAATATTTGGCAATTCTGAAATCTCTGGAGAAGCAGTTGCATGATGCCCCCCAAAAACCGAAATTACCTGGGGATTTTTTTCCTTAATCTTATTTAAAATATCATATGCCTGTGGGAAAAAAGTAGTCATTGGGGAAAACAAAACATAATTTGGACACCATTCCAGAATATGTTCAATTACTTTATCATCTCCTTCTGCATCAAAGAATTTTATTTCTTGATTTAATCTCTGCAACTCTCCTCCAACAAAATACAGCCCGTATGATTCTTCATTACCAAAACATATCAGTGCATGCTTCATTTTCTCCTCTCTCTTTTGGTAGAGATTTTTCTGTTTATAAAATTCTTTTATTTTTTCACAGATATATTTAACATCTTTTTTGTTAACTGCAGGATTAATTGGCAAATAAAGATATTTTTCATGAATATAATCCATATTTGGGCAGGAGCATTTAAATTTTTTAAATACTTCAAATAAATCATTACGCAATTGCACCATATTCACATCAATGCCATTATTCAAAAGAAATTCTGCTAATTCATCCCTATATTCTGATAAAATTCCAAATAACCAATAAGAACCGCCTGCTATTGGAATTACTTCTTTTGGTAGTTCTTTTAGATATTCTAATGCTAAAGATTTTCTATATTCAATAATCAAATCTAAATGGGGAAGTGATGCTAATCCAAAGCAAGCATCAATGTCTGTGGGTTGGTATTTATAGCCTGCTTCTTCAATATCAAAAGTCATTTCCCTGCGTTCCCAAGCCTGATAATTTTTTCTGGCTTTCAGCTCTCTATCAATGCCAAACCATCTTAACAATTTAGCTCTATCGTATTCTTCTTTATTTTTTAAAACTAATATCCCCCCATCTCCAGTGGTTATATGTTTGATTGCTTGAAGAGAATAACAAATATAATCCCCCTCCAAATTTTTTGGTGCATGGTGTTGCGAAGCATCAACAATAACGGGGATATTCTTTTCCCTAGCTAATTTAAATATTTCTGGGTTTGCTTCTATTCCTCCCAAATGAACAACGACAATTGCTTTTGTATTTTCAGTTATTTTTTTTCTTACATCAATTGGGTCAATATTCAAAGTGTCTCTTTCTATATCTGCAAAAACAATTTTTACATTACGCCTCATAAGACCCATTTGTCCTGCAGTGCAGTCTAAAACAGGAACTATAACTTCATCATCTTTTTTAAGATTCAATAAATGATATGCTAGTTCAAGTGCAGAAGTCCCTGAATTCAGGAATAAAACATGCTTATAACCAAATTTTTTGCCAAATTCTTTTTCAAATTTATCTACTTTCGGCCCTTGACCGAGCCATCTTCCTTCAAGTGTCTCTTCTATTTCTTTTAATATTTCTTGTTTTGGAACAAATGGCCAAAAAAGAGGAATCTTTAATTTTTTTGTATCTTGAAAGATTTCCTTTAAAGTTTTATCCTCATCCATCCTTTTTCTCCATATCTTTATTATTCAAGTTTTTCTTTTTAAGCTTTCTCAATCTTTTGTATATATCCTTAATACTAGATATTATCTTTTTTTATAAGATAATCAAGTACTTCAGATTGTTTTTTTGTTATCTGTGAAAGCTTTTCTATAATCGCTTGTTTATTATCACTTTTTGAAGGGAATTTAAATGTTTCAGAAAAATCATCGGTATCGCTCCAAAAACTTTCTTCGGTTATTTCTCTTCCCTTTGCTAAATTGCTTGCTCGGTTAAGTGATTCAAAAGTTCCTGCATCTGACCAAAATCCCTTGAGTATATCATAATAGCATTTTCCAGATTTTACATAAACATCTATAGCATCAGTAATTTCCAATTCTCCCCGTGCAGAACGCTTTAATGTTCTTATTACATCAAAGATTTTTGAATCAAATATGCATAATCCTGTAGAAGCCAAATTGCTCTTTGGATTTTCAGGTTTTTCTTCCACATAGATTACCTTGCTTCCCTCTATAACTGCAATTCCAAATCTTTTGGCTGCTTTTAATCCCACTTCTTTTAAAAAAAGTTTGCATCCTCCTGTTTCTTTCATTTTATTTTCAAAATCTTTTATCTGCTGGGAAAAATTTTCTTCAAATATATTATCCCCTAATATTTCTACTATTGGTTCTTTATTTGCAAAATCTTCTGCTAATGCTAATGCTTCAGCAATACCCCCAGAACCTTCTTGAACTTTGTAGGTTAGATTAACTCCAAAATCAGCACCAGAGCCAAGGAGGTTTGTAAAATCCCCAACATGTTCTCTCCCAGAGATAATCATAATATCTTTAATTCCTGCATCAATCAGGGTAAAAAGAGGGTAATAAATCATTGGCTTATTGTAAACAGGAAGTAAATGTTTGTTTGTAACTTTCGTGCAAGGCATTAATCGTGAACCAGTCCCTCCTGCTAAGATTACCCCTTTCATATTTTTAATGGCCTCCACCAATCAGGATTGTTTTTATACCATTCAATAACCTTTTCTATTTCTTCTTCTAAATTTTTATGAATGTATGTGAAACCCAGCTTTTTCAATTTGTGCCCTAAAATAGAATATCTAAAATCATGTGCCTTTCTATGAGGGACTTTTTCAATCATCTCTTCTCCAAATCCAAGGTATCTCAAAATAATTTTTGTAATCTCATAATTTGTCTTCTCATTTTCCCCTGGAATATTATAGATATTTCCATTTTCTCCGTTCTTTGAAATAAACCAAATTGCTCTGCAATTATCTTTGACATTCAGCCAGTCTCTTACATTTAATCCTGGATTTTCTTCACTCCACATTAAAGGGACTTTTTTTCCTTCAATAAGATTGGTAATAAATAAAGGAAGAATCTTTTCAGGAAATTGATATGGGCCATAATTATTTGCACTTCTTGTAATTATTACTGGAAGATTATGAGTTTTAAAATAAGAAAGAGCCATTATTTCTGCAGCAGCTTTACTTGAAGAATAAGGACTTGAAGGGTTCAAGAAAGATTCTTCAGAAAAATTTCCTTGATTTATGCTCCCATAAACTTCATCTGTTGAAATCTGAATAATCTTTTTTATTTTGTTATTTAACGCGGCTTTAAATATATTACATGCCCCCAAAAAATTAGACTGCTCAAAAGCATTCGAATTTTCAATACTTCTATCTACATGACTTTCTGCTGCAAAATTGAAGATTATATCCGGCTTATTTTTTGCTATAATATAATTAACAAGTTCCATGTTTGTAATATCTCCCTCTATAAATTCATAATTTTTGTTTTGGGAAAGATTCATATGTTCAATATTTCTCCCTTTTCCTGCATAAGTCATCTTGTCTATATTGAGAATCATTACTTCTTCCCCGATTTCCTTATCTGTCAAGAGGTATTGGATGAAGTTGCTTCCAATAAATCCACAGCCTCCCGTCACCAAAATCTTCATTTTAATACAATCTTCAAGTTCTTTTTAAGAATTCTTATGTTAAGATATATAGTATAAATACCCCTTCCTTTTTAGTATAAGAATTAAAGATACATAATTCTTATAAATATCTTATTTTCTAATCCACTATGAGAATTGCTCATATAAATATGTTTTTTCTTCCGACTTTTGGAGGGGTAGAACAGGTAATGTATGAATTGGCAAAGAGGCAAGTTCAAGAAGGGCACGAGGTTCATATTTTTTGCTGTGATTCAGACAAAAATTTAAAGATAGAAAAAAAAGAAGATATCATAGAAGGAATTTATGTTCATAGATTTCCCTACTGGTTCAGACTTTCTTTAAACACTTTTATCTGGCCTTCATTATTATGGAGATTCAGAAACTATGGGAAATTTGATGTAGTTCATACTCATGTTTCAGGACATGCATATATATTATTTGCAGGAGTTCTTTGTAAAATGAGAAAAATTAAACATATCCACACAACACACTGCCCTTGGACAGACTCTTCTTTTCGTCCATGGATATTGAAACCATTTTTATTTCTGAATGATTTATTCTTCAATAAATTTTCATTTAGTTTTATTGACAAAATAATTGCAATCACCCCTTGGGAGATTGAAACCTTAAAGAAATATGTTGAAGATAAAGATAAAATAACAATAATCCCCAATGGTGTAGATAAAATTTTGTATAAACAAGTTAAAAATAATGAATTTAAGAAAAAAAATAATATTAAAGAGAAATATCTTGTTTTGTTTTTTGGTAGATTAAATCCAACAAAAGGACCAGAAGTATTGGCAAGAGCAGCAATAAATATCACCAAACAAAGAAAAGACATCTTTTTTGCATGGATTGGGCCAGATGAAGGAAAGGCAGAAGAGGTTAAGAGATTAATAAAAAACTTCCCCAATATGAGGTATTTTGGTCCGATAAAAGGAAAAGAGAACATTGCAGAAATGTATCAAGCAGCAGATGTTTATGTTCTTCCTAGTTACAGGGAAGGGCTTCCATTAACTTTATTTGAAGCAATGGCATCAGGACTTCCAATAATAGCTTCTCCAGTTAACGGAGTCCCTTATGAGATGAAAAAAGATGAAAATGGGTTCTTTTCAAACTATCAAGATATTGAATCCTTAGAAAAAAACATATTAAGAATTATAAATAATCCAAGATTAGCAGAGAAGATATCAAAAAATAATATTGTCAAATCTAAAGATTATTCTTGGGAAGATATTTATAAAAAATATATGGGAGAATATGAAAAACTTCTAAAATATTAAAATGAAGATAACTCTAATTTCTACATCAACTTATCCCTCAGACCAAGGAATAAGAACAATCTCTGCAGTTCTAAAAAAAGCAGGATATGATGTAACCCTCATTTTTATGGCTCTTTCTGAAGATTATTCTGTAAACTATTCACTATCTGAACTGAGACAGTTAGAAAATCTCTGCAAGAATAGTCAGTTAATAGGCATAAATTCCTTTGCATCTACTTCTATGAGAGCGAAACGCATAATTTCTTATCTAAAAAAATTGAAAATCCCAATTGTTTATGGGGGGGTTCATGCAACAATCGCTCCGGAAGATTGCATAAACCTCTGTGATATTATCTGCTTGGGAGAGGGAGAAGAAGCGATAATGGATTTAGCTAAATCAATAGAAAAGGAAAAATCTATAGATAAAATAAAAAATATTTGGATAAATAAAGGTGGAAAAATAATCAGAAACCCAGTAAGAAGATTAATTGATAATATTGATAATATCCCCTTCCCAGATTATGAAACCCAAAACCATTTTATCTTAGATTCTGGCAGAATAAGAAGGTTTCAAGAAAAAGATTTAGACGGAGCAATATTCTTCCTTACGGGGAGAGGATGCCCTTATGGATGTGATTATTGCAGTAATAGCTTATTAAATGAATTATATAAGGGAAAATGCAAAAAGATAATTCGCTGGCATTCTCCAGAATACATTATTGACGGAATTTTGGAAATGAAAAAGAAGTTTCCATCACTCAGCTATTTTGATATCCGTGACGATACTTTTTCATTGCGTCCGTTAGAAGATATAAAAAAATTTTGCAGTTTATACAAGGAAAAAGTCAATATGAGGTTTAAATGTTTGGGAGACCCAAAAACAATAACTGAAGAAAAAATATCCTTGCTGGTTGATGCAGGATGCACCGACATTATTATTGGTATTCAGGGAAGTGAAAAAACAAATTTAGAAATTTATCACCGAAATCAAAAAGATGAAAATGTTTTAAATGCTTCCAAAATACTTCATAAATATAAAGACAAATTGGCAGTAATGTATGATGTAATCACCTGTAATCCATATGAACTACCAGAAAATATAATTTTATTAATAAGACTATTGCAGAAGCTTCCAAAACCTTATTTTTTATCGGTGAATAATCTTGTATTCTTTCCAGGCTCCAAATTGGATAAAAGAGCAAGAGAAGACGGGAAGATAAAGACTGAAAAAGATGCAGCATATCAACTTAATTATTGGGACAGAAAAGCACATATTCTCCTTAAAAGGAAAAATATGTATCTGGTATTAATCCTGAACTTAATGAGGGGTTCAGCTACAAGAACTCGTTTTGGAATTATGCCCAATTTTTTATTAAATTATTTATTAAAAAAGAAGAGGATAAGAAGAAATTTGAAGAACAACTTCTTAACATTAACTGTTTTATATTGCATTGGTTTTTATGATTTAATAAGAGAAAAAATTATCAAACCTGCTTATAGAAGCCTTCCAATAAACTTTAAGGTTTGGTATGACCAGATAAGGTACAGATTGTGAAACAGAAGGATGTTCACTTTTCATCTTATTTCTAATTTGTAATTCTTGCTACATAAATCTTTTTAAGAGCAGTTTATTTTTAGGAAAAATGATATCCATTATTGTAACTGCTTTTGAATCTCCAGATTATACCAAAGAATGTATTGAGAGGATTTTAAATCAGGATATTCAGGAAGAGTATGAATTAATCGCAGCATGCCCAGACAAACCAACAAAAAAGATTATTATGGATTATAAAAAAAATTTCCCTAAATTAATAAAATATATCCATCAGGATTATACTTGTTCAAAAAATCAGCTTATGAATAATATCCTTCAAATTGCTAAAGGGAGAATTTTAATCTGGACAGACGGAAATAAATTTTTTGAAAAAGATGCAATAAACTTACTCTTAAAACCTTTTCAGGATGAAAAAGTAGGGGTTGTTGGGGGGAGGATAATCCCTTTAAATAATAAGGGAACCATCTACGATGTTTGGGCAAATGTTCTTACAAAAGGGCTTCATAAAATGAGAGAAAAGAGGTTTCAAAAAAGAACTTTCATAGAACATAGTTCCAACATTTTAGCTATGAGAAGCGGGATAATAAAAAAAATTCCTCTTGATGTTGCAGAAGGGTCTGTAATTTCTTTCTTAATAACCAATAAGGGGTATAAAAATGTGTATGTTAAAGAAGCAATGGTTTTAGTTAAGTATCCAAAAGGATTAAAAGAATGTTTTAAACAAAGAGCCCGCAGTGCAAAAGCTCATATGGAACTGTTAAAATATTCCAAAAATAGCAGAATTAAATATAATAATTTTTATAATCAGGTTTTATCTCAAATACTGAAAAATATTTTTAAAGAATTTTTTCAATCTTTATTATTTGTATTCTTTATGATTTTCGTGCAGTTGAGAGCCTATTTTTCTTTAAGGATAAGAAAAAAAAATTATATAGCAAGATGGATAGTGGAAAAGAAATAATCTCTATAGGAATTAATCATTCTGGAAACTTTTTATATAATTAACGATTTCTGTTGTGGCGAGTTTTTGGTCAGCAGTATATATTATTTCCCCCCCGACTTTTTTAATCATCTCACGCTCTTCATTTATTGCAGGAGTGTCCAGATTAATTATATCTGGTCCTTTTATGTAGCAGGAAGGTTTAATTAACTCTATAACCTCTGTTCCTTTTTCATAATCTGAAATAATCACGCAGTCTACAGATTCAAGGCTGGCAACCATATATGCTCTTAATGTTTCAGAGAATATAGGTCTTCCTGAACCTTTTCTTAAACGTATGAATTTATCTGCCGTTAGAGAAACAATTAGGTAATCACACAATCTTTTTGCCGATTCAAGATGTATCACGTGCCCCGGATGAAGGAGGTCAAAACATCCATGACAAAGCCCCACTTTTTTACCGAATGATTTTAATTTTGAAGCAAAGACTGCTGCTTCATTGAGTTCAACAATTTTTCCTGAAGAGAACGCTTCGGGGTTATTTACAAGCAGCATTTAAACTAATCTCCTGTGCCCCCGATCGATATTTTCAACAATCTTCTCAACATCAAATCCTTCTTCTTTAATCCAATTAACATAATCTTTAATAGATTTTTCTGGAGTGTTAATTGGCAACCATCCAATACTTTTTAGTTTAAAAATATCTGAAACTGCATTTCTTGTATCTGTTCTTCTAAATCTTCCATCAATAAGAATTTCAGAATCTGATTTGGTAATCTCTTTAACCATTATAGCAAATTCTTTTATACTATATCCTTTTCCTCCACCAACATTAAATATTTCAAAGTCTGTTTTTGAACTTTCTATCATCAGTATATTTGCCCTGGCAACATCCTCCACATTGACAAAATCTCTTAATTGGTTTCCATCTTCTGTAACCGTGATTGGTTTACCTGCCAGTGCCTGTGTAACAAAAATCCTTAATGCTCCAGAATAAATGTTTCTAGGAGATTGTCTCGCCCCTTGAACAATTGAATATCTTAAAATAGAAACAGGGATATTATATGTTCTTCCAAGCCTTAATGCCATTGCTTCTGAAGCCATTTTTGATAGCCCGTATGAATTTGTGGGATTAATCTTCTGATTTTCTCTAAATGGGACAAATTTTGCTGATCTGCCTTTAATATCTGTTACTTCCCACCCCTTATTCTTTAATTGTTCTTCACTTCTCAATTCTGGAAAAAATTCCTGCCCATCTTCTGAAATATAAATACCATCTCCGTATACAAATTGCGAACTCGAATAAACAATCTTTTTTACAGATAATTTGTATTCTAAAATTATTTCAAAGATTAATGATAAACTTACTGTATTCACCATAAAGAATCTACTAAAATCAGGCATCTGGTCCTGATATGCTGCAAGATGAATAATATAATCAACCCCTTTCATTGCTTCAATTAATTGTTTCTTATCTGTGACACTTCCTTTTATTAATTCGTAGCCTTTTCCTTGCACATAATCTGGCCATTCCCCATTATGAACGGGGGGGCTTAAATCATCCATAATCTTTATTTTATATCCTTTCTTTTTCAATAAATCTGCAGTATGACTCCCAATAAATCCTGCACCCCCAGTTATTAATACATTCATTTTACTTCCTCCTTAAAAAATTCCCCTGTACTCTTTAAATCTCTCATCTTTTCCCTCAACCAGCAGGTGATAAGGTGGGATAATATGCTATGTGAATCTTCTATCCTTCCGTAATGAGAATCTTCGTATAAAATATAATAGTCTACCATATTTTTTACCTTCCCTCCATTAGCTCCTAAAAACCCAATAACAACCGCTTTCTTTTCCTGAGCAACTTTTACTGCTCTCACAATATTTTCACTATTCCCACTACCAGTTATAGCAATTAATATATCTCCTCTTACCATCAAATTGTTTAGTTGTTGAGAAAAAACATTATTATATGTAACATCATTTGCTAACGCGGTTAATAAAGGGGTGTTATCAGTTAAAGATACAACCCTAAATCTTTTTTCTGTAATATCATATATCTTTTTTAATGTCCCCTTTCCCAAATCACACGCTAAATGGGAAGCAATAGCGGCACTTCCCCCATTTCCAATAATAAAAATTTGTTGATTATTTTTCCAAGCATTCAACAAAATATCCACTACTCTTTCTATATCTGACGGATTTAGCTTATCTAACCCTTCTTTTAATTTGTTAATATATTCTTTTACAAAATCCATTTATTCTTCAACATGAACAATTTTACTTCCAAATGGCCCAAATTCTAACTCAAAGGGGATTTCTCTAAGCTCCAATGTAGCTCTTACTTTGTCTTGTTTTTCAGGTTCAACATAAAATAATAGAAATCCCCCCGTACCAGTACCGGTGCATATTTTTCCCCCTATTGCTCCTGCTTCTCTAGCAAGGGTGTAATATTTATCAATTTCCGAATTAGAGACATTTTTTATGACTTTCTTTTTAAATTCCCAATTCTCGTGTAAAAGTTCCCCAAATCTTCTTAAGTCTGATGCATATAATGCATCTCTGCTTAAGTATACAGTTTCTTTGATTTTATGAAGTATCTCTTCTCTTCTATTCTTTTCTATATCTTGCGATAGCAGTATGTCCTTTGTATCTCTTTTCACTCCCGTGTCAAAAAGTAATAAATTTTCTGATAAATTTCTTTTTAATAATTTTGGGATTATTATGGGGTTAACAATAATCTCCTCATCTTTCCCAAATTCAATAAGATTAAGCCCCCCATGAGATACTGCATAATAATCTTGAAACCCAAAAGGTTTTGATGTTTTTTTTCCAATTTCCACAGATTCTTTTGCAAGTTCTGCTCCAGATTTATGTTTTCCGATTAAAGCATGGAGGGCATTTAATGAACCAACAGTAAAAGCACTTGAACTCCCCAATCCTTGTCCTTTTGGGATATCTGACAAATTAACAAGTTCTACTCCCTTTGTTATTCCGGTGGATTTTAAACATTCTTTCCAAACTTCGTTTTCAACATCTTCCACATTTTTTACAATTTCATTTTTTGAATACTTTAACCAAAGTTCATTATCAATTCTTTCTTTTGCAAATACATAAGCATATCGGTTAATGGTAGCATTAAGAACAACCCCCCCATAAGTTTCCCTGTAATCTTTTATGTCTGTTGCTCCTCCGCAGAAATTTAATCTTAAAGGGGTTTTTGAGATTATCATATTTTACCCTCAATTAATTGAGAAACATTTAATTCTTTCCACCCTAAAAATATTTCATAAGCTCCTGCCTCTTTTAATCTGTTAAGTATAAATGAATTATTATACACAGGCATCCCAATTGCTTTAGAGCCAGCAGATATTGCTGCCTTAATCCCATTATGCGAGTCTTCAAATACTAATTGTTCTTCTGATTTAATCCCCATCCTCCTTGCAGTTTCTAAATAAACATCTGGGGAGGGTTTTAAGTTCTGCACATCTTCTTTCAATATAATTTTATCATTTGTGAAATAATTACAAAGCCCAGATTCTTTTAAAATAAAAATTGCTTTATCTGAAGGAGTTAGCGAACCTATAGAAAAAGGAATTTCTAAATCTTTTATTGTTTGAAGAACTTCTAAAAATCCTTCACGGGGGAATATTTTTTTACGATATAACTGCCTTTCATATAATTCCTGATCTATTTTTAACATTTCGTCAATAGACATATATCTATAACCTAGATTCTGAACATCTTCCATTATTTTCTCACCCGGCCCACCAACAAAATGTTCAATTTTACTTATGGCTTCTTCAATAGATAAATTTAATCCTACCCTCCTAAACAATTCTAAATGTGCGTCATGATGCAGTTTCTCCAAGTCTACTATTGTTCCTTCGAGATCAAATGCAATTCCTTTTATCATCTTAATTGTTATAGATTATCCTGCTTCCTCGGTTTTCAAATTTAAATTTATATTCCTCTAAATCACAAAACGCATTTCTTATTGCTTCTTGTTTTTTGTAATCAATATAAATTAAAAGGAATCCAACCCCCCCTGCCCCAGAGAGTTTTGCTCCTTCCGCCCCTAACTCCATCGCAAGGCGGTGATATTTTTCAATAAAGGGATTATTTATACTAGAAATTAACTCTTTTTTAATAACCCAATTCTCATTTAATATCTTTCCAAATTCTTCTCCTCTTCCCAATTTTATCTTTTTAGAGATATAGTCTGCAAGATTCCTCATATCTACCATTGAATTAAATACTCTTGGATTTGTTCTCATTTCTTTATCTTGTTCTTTAAGTATAGAAGAAGTTTGTCTTTGCCCACCTAAATAGAACATCATCATATTTTTTTCTATATAATCTATCATATTTTTTTCTTCTGTTAATGGAGAAACTATAACCTTTTTGTTAATAAATTCCATTTTATTAAGTCCTCCAAGAGCAGCAACATATTGGTCCTGTCTGCCTATTGGTTCTTTTAAAATATCTATTTCTATCTCACTTGCTTCTTCTGCTAATTTCTCAAGATTAACTGAATTGCCTTTATAGTTATGCAATGCATTTAACACACCTACTGTGAAAGAACTAGAGCCACCCAATCCTGTCCCGCTATTAACCTCTGCAATAGAATAAATTTCAATCCCTTCACAAATCCCCGCAATTTTCATCGCTTCTCTTACTCTTCCGTTTTTAATTAAATGAGGGTTGGTTACATTTTCAATTTTATTATCACAAATAATTCTAATATTCTTGTCAGAGGAAGGATGAACAATTACATAAATATATTTCTTAATTGCAGCGTTTATTATGCATCCCCTTTCTCTCTCACAAAAACTACCAATATCTGTCCCATCTCCGACTAAGTCCACTCTGTAAGGAGTTTTTGATATTATCATCTTTTTTCTTATGAACTCAAAATTCTTTTTTAAATATTATGAAGATATAATCTCTATCTTTCATATTTTATAGGAGAAATTAATTAAATCTTAGGAAGTAAATTCCCTTGGGTATTTATAATATCTTTCTGTGCTTTTTCGTATCTTTCAAATGTTCCTATATCCTGCACGTAAGCATTTGGATTGAATGCATACATTACACCGCTATTTTGCAATAATCTTGGGAATAAATCTGTTCCTAAATCCTCTTTTTCTTCCCTTAAATATTTTAAAACTTCTGGTTCAAGTATATAAACACATGATGCAGATTCTCCCTTAATATTCCCAGAAATTAAATCTTCTTTTTTTGGTTTTTCCACAAAATTTAAAACTCTTCCATCATCATCCACATTCACAATCCCTCTTGTCCATGGTTCATCATGTTTGTGCAATGTTATTGTTGCAATTGAAGGGTGCTCTTTATAAAAAGAAATAACCTTCCCTAAATCCATATCGCTTAAATTATCTGCATAAATAACTAAAAATGGTTCATTGGAACAAAAGCCAGGATAAGTTTCCTCAATTTTTTTTATTGAAGTCGCTGTTCCAAGGAGAGTTTCTTCCTTGGAATATATTATACTAACCCCAAATCTTTCCCCATCTCCAAAATAGTTCTCAATTTGTTCTCCCAAATGATAAAGATTTATTGCAATTTCTTTAATATTATATCTCTTTAAAAGTTCAATCCAATACTGAAGAAGAGGTTTTCCTGCTATTGGTAACATTACTTTTGGTATTTTATCTGTGAGGGGGATTAATCTTTCACCTCGTCCAGCAGAGAGCAAAATTGCTTTCATTCAAAGAACTGTTAAATATCTTATTTAAAGATTGTTAAAGAACCCTATACTTTTTTATTCTGTTAACTTTAATTAAAGAATATATCTCTAATCAATAATCTTTTTAAAAAGGTTAAATTTTCTTGATAAATGATATCCATTATTGTAACTGCCTATGAAGATCCCAACTCTACAAAAGAAGCTATCTGGAGATTACTAAACCAAGATGATTTTTATGAGAAATTTGAATTAATCGCAGCATGCCCAGATAAACCAACAAAAAAGATTATTATGGATTATAAAAAAAAATTCCCTAAATTAATAAAATATGTTAAACAAGATGATCCTGACAAAAATAAACTAATGAATAAGATATTAAGATTAACACGGGGGGGGATTATAGTCTGGACAGACGGGAATAAGTTTGTAGATAAAAATGCTATTCAATTGATTATCAAGGAATTTAAAGACCCTTATGTAGGTTGTGCGGGAGGAAGGCCTATCCCCCAAAATAAAAGTGATAATCTTTTTGGATTTTGGGCACATACCCTTACAAATGCTGCTCATAGATTAAGAGAAAAAAGATTTTCTCACGGAAAATTTGTAGAACAATGTGCAAACCTCCTTGCAATGAGAACGGGGATTATTGAAGAAATACCAAAAAATGTTGCAGAAGATTCTATTATTCCTTATTTAATTTCTAAGAAGGGATATAAAAATGTATATGTTGGAGACGCAAAAGTTTATGTGATGTATCCAAGAAATTTCAGAGATTGGGTGAAACAGAAAGTTCGTTCTGCAAAATCTCATGAAGCAATGAATAAACACATTTCTTCTAGAAAGATTAAACAAAAAACTTTATTGAATGAGTTTCTCTATGGATTTTTATTTGTATTATCTTCCCCCAAAACTCCCAGAGAATTATTCTGGACTATTTTGCTTTATCCAGCAAGGCTATATGTATGGGCATTAACTTTCTACGAGATAAAAATTAAAAAAAGTCCCTATGTTGCAGTATGGTCTCGTTCTGAGTCAACTAAAACATTAGATTATAAAAAATGAGATTAAAGAGAAAACTAAACTATTTTATTAAATATGTATTATTGCATCCTTTTAGATTAATCAATCTGTTAAAAATTAATTTTTCTAAGAGATTAAAATTAACTCAAATTTGGGGATTCCCCTCAACACTTATGATAGAACCAACCAACATTTGTAATCTAAAATGTCCTTTATGCCCTACGGGAGCAGGTTTAATAAAGAGAGAAAAAGGTTTTTTGACATTTTCTAACTTTAAGAAAGTTATTGACGAATCTTTCCCTTACATTTTCCACCTTAGATTATGGAATTGGGGAGAACCTTTATTAAACAAAGAGATATTCAAAATGATTTCTTATGCCAAAAAGAAAAATCTATTTGTTAATTTAAGCACGAATAGCAATTTTTTGGATAAGGAAATATCCCAGAAGATAATTCTATCCGGTCTTGATGAATTAATCATATCTTTAGATGGTGCTTCTGAAGAAACTTATAAAACCTACAGGAAAGGGGGGGATTTTAACAAGGTGATTAATTCAATTAGGTTTTTAATCAGCGAGAGAAAACGGCTTAATTGCAAGGTTCCTTATGTTAAATTGCAGTTTATTATTATGAAAAGCAATGAAAATGAAATTGCTAAAATAAAATACCTTGCTAAAAATCTTGATGTTGATGAACTTTCCTTTAAGACAGTGGGAATAATGGATTATTTTTCTAAGGAAAACATAAAAAAGTATATCCCAACAAATAAAAAATATTCCAGATATTTATTAAATTCTGGAGAAGTTGTTTCTAAAGAAAAAGTTAAAAATGGGTGTGATTTTCTTTGGAATGAAGCAGTTGTAAATTGGGATGGTAGTATGGTTCCCTGTTGTTTTGATATGAATAATCATCATCTTTTTGGAAATGCATTTATTACCCCTTTAAGAGAAAATTGGAATAATAAACAATATGTTTCGTTTAGAAAAGCCATATTAACCTGCAAAAAAAATATTGCATTATGTAAAAATTGCCCTGGGACAAATAAACAGACATTTATCAAAATTTAACTATCGCAATAAATAAAAACCCTTTACCCTCTGTTTTATGATGGAAGAAGGGATAGAAAAGAGGAAGTCCAAAATAAGCAAATTTCTCTTTGGATGGGTTAAAGACAATTACGACAGGATTTTTCTTGCAATACTCTTGGCAGCATTTGCACTAAGATTGTATATTTTCTTTCAGACAATGCATCAGCCATTGTGGTGGGATGAAGCAGATTATTTATCTGCAGGAAAAAGGTGGGGTTTGAGCCTTGATATAAGAGATATTTGGTATTATAGGAGGGGTTTTTTATTCCCCCTCATAAGTGCATTATTTTTTAAAACTGGATTAGGGGAGACAGGAATAAGATTTCTTGAAGTTTTATTTTCAACAGGGATTGTTGCTGTTTCCTATGCTTTGATATCCAAGATGTTCAGCAAGAAACTTGCATTGCTTACTTCCATAGCATTATCTGCATCATGGATAATCTTATTCTTTACAGGAAGAATATTAACCGATATTCCTGCAGCATTCTTCTTGCTTTTGGCTCTTCTCCTTTTCTGGAAGGGTTATGTCTTGAAAGAAGGAAATAAATTTTTGTATCTCTTCGGTTTTATATTTGTATGTGCTGTAATGACAAGAATGCAGTCTCTTATGCTAGCCCCTCCTTTTTTGATTTATATATTTATAAAAGAAAAATTCAAAATGTTTAAGAACAAGCAGTTATGGATTACACTGGGAATATTTTTACTCTTGCTGGTTCCTTACTTGATTATATATTCTACGCATTATGGAAATCCTATTGCAGATTTAGCTTCCCACTATCTTGGAATAGGCAGTTCTGCTCATCCCGTCTCCTCTGGAAATGTCAGAACTTTTTCAATGGCGACATTCAATTATTTTAAAGATTTGCCCTATATGGTAACTACTCCTATACTTATTTTATTAATAATTGGAGCAATTTATTTCCTTAATGATTTGATAATTGGTTTGGACAAAGTGAGAAAAGACGAAATCTTGAGCAATAAGCTCTTTGTTGTATTGTGGATTCTTTCTTTGTTCCTGATAATGGGATACATCGGTTCTGTGTCTTATGTTGAACAAAGATACGTAACTGCTGCACTGCCGTTTTTATTTATGATAGCAGTTTCTCCTCTTATCCTTTTTGAGAAAATAATTTCAAAGTATCTAAAAATAAACAAAAGATTAATCTTTGTCGGGCTGTTTGTAATTTTAATTGCTATGATGATTCCCAATTTTACATTGACGAAAAATCTTACAGAAAATAAATTATATTCTTATTACTCAATTGAACAGGCAGGAAAATTAATCAAGGCAGATTCAAATTCTACAGATATTATTATGTCTACTTCGCTTCCTCAAATTACATATTATTCTGAACGCTCAGTTTATCCATATGAAGTTCATGAAGACGGAATTAATAAAGGAGACAATTCACTCCTTAAATATTCGGAGGGAGAAAAAGGATTTGAAGAATTTCTCACAGACAAGAAGCCAAAATATTTAATGACATCTTCTATTTTTGAAGATTATCCAACCTGGATTTTAACACAAGGGCAAAAAGAGGGATATAATTTTATTGTTATGCCTTTTTTCAATTCTTCGATAGTTTATGATGCAAAAACAAACCAGATGGTCTCTTTGGATTTAAAAGGAGAGATAAAAAAGGAGAATATGACTTTAACATTATTCTTCCCCAAGTCTGTAGATGAAATAAATGGGGTATTTATCTATAAGGTAGAATATAACAACTAAAATGAAATTTGAATCAAATTTAGATAAAGGAATTGATTATAATAATGAATATCATCTGGCAAAATTTGGAAAATGGCTGAAACATAGGCAAATATATGAATTAAAGGGAAAGGTTGCTAAAAAAAATATTTTTTCTTATTCTTTTGACGAAAATTCAAGAGTTTTGGAAATTGGCTGTGGCATAGGGCAGATAACCGCTTGGGTTAAGAATAAACATGGATTTGATATAAATAAAGAGTTATATCCCCCCTTGAAAAAAGAGGGATTTGTGATGCATGATTCTGTTAAAGAGATTCCAAATAATTATTTTGATGAACTTGTAATGTCTATGGTATTAGAACATATTCCAGAACCGATAAATTTTATTAATTCTCTTAAGGTTAAACTAAAAGAAAACGGAAAAATAAGACTGGCATTGCCTCGTGCATATTATCATAAAATGAAAGATATGAATAAATCAGCAGATGGGCATTATTACTGCTGGGGATTCCCAGACATCAATTATCTTCTTAATAGGTGTGGTTTTGAAGTGTTAATCAATAAAAAGTTTTTTAGGAGGGGGATTGACAGGCTTTTTTTCATTTCAAAGATAAGTTTTCCGCTTTATATGATGATGATACAATTTCTCGGATTTCTGAAGAATGATTTTGATATAATCATTATTGCTAAAAAAAATAAACAAGTTTAAACAGTTTGCTTTGTTTCAAAAGCAAATATCTTTGTAACGCTGAAGAAATTTATTTTCCTCTTCATTTCAAAGTTCTCTTTTAATATTTTTAGAATTTCATCATAAGAAGTTATATGCTCTTTTGGAACTTCTGTCTTGCCTACAAACTTCCTCATTTTTCTTGAAATAAAATTTCCTGTGGGTATAGAGACAATAATTTCAAAATTATCATTCATCTTCTTGAAATCTCCAATTATTTTTTTTATTTCGGGAGCAGGGATGTGTTCAAGGACATCAAGGCAGAATATCTTTGTTGGTTTTACTTTCCTGTAATCTTTTACAAATGTTTTTTCTGGATTTATGTCATATCCTATAATATAAAATTTTCTTAATTTATTTTCAAGCCATCCTGCCCCGCATCCAAAATCAAGAATTACATCCTCTTTTTTAAGATGAGCAAGCTTTACTGCAGCATTTACTTTCTGCCTGAAATATGTCTTTGTCAGCAGATTCTTGCTTTCATAAGTGTTTTCAAGAAGATTATTTTCCATTATGAAAATTCTCCTGAATTTTTATTTGTGCTGAACTTCTGTTCTGTCATTTTTTAGCTTTTCCCTGAATATTTTATTTAATTCAATAACTTTAAGGTTTTTCTTTTTTCCTTCTTCATTAAGAATATAAATTCCATTCATTTCCCTGCATTTTGGATTATATCCATGCATAGCTTTGACAGGAATTCTTCCCTGCCAGTAATTTGGCAGTATTAAAACACTAGGATTTGCAAGAAAAATATAATCTCCGTATCTTTTGTCTTTCCAGTCAATCCATTCCCCGTCCTTTGAATTAAAATTTGGCTTCTCCCCCCAGTATCTTGCGAAGGTTGAATCAATCATGCAATCTTTTGTTTCAGGAACAGATATTATTTTTTTTATGTCTATCATTCCGTGGTCTGAAAGAATTATGTCAAATTTCAGCTTTGAAACTCTTCTGTCTATTTCTCTTATTATTTTTTTTGTCTCTTCGCTTTTTGTTCCATATTTATGGGCAATTTTGTCAATTTCTCCTATGTAAAGATATTCTACCCCCCTTATCTTCTCAAACGGCTTTCCTATTTCCGTATCAAATTTATAAAGTTTCTTCAGAGGGATATTTCCTGTTCTGAATAATCTTTTTCTTGACAATAATCTCTGCAGATTGATAAGAATTTCAACAGGAAGCCTTCCCATCCATTGAACTTTTTTTGTCCATTTCAAGCGGGAATTTTCTTTCTTGTGGAAAAAAGCAAGCATATCATTTCCTCCGTAAAAAAAAGTTTTCATTCCTCCCTCAAAACCCAGAGGCATTTCAAGCTCCCCCCATTGAAATTTTTTTGTCAGATGGGACAAATAAGGGGCATATTCAAGATACTCCGGCTTGAATGAATCAATCATTATAATCTTCATTTTTTATTCAATCCTAAAAAAGCAATTCCTGCATTTAAGTATATTTTAAATTTCTCAACGTCTCTTATGTTTTTTAATGCTTTGATAAATATCTTTGGCCTGAAATAAAATTCTCTGTATGCTTTCTTCTGCATTTCCATCAGGGTTTTCTCATCAAGTTCTCCATGATGAAATATCACATTTCCATAGGCAATATAATCTCTGTAATTCTTTGGGTAAATTTCCCCCTCTTTTTTTATTATTTTCCAATAATCTGTGTTTGGGAAGGGAATTGTTATATGAAATGTTGCAGTGTCCAAGTCAAGAGTTTTTGCAAAGTTTATTGTATCCTGCATTGTCCTCTCATTTTCCCCAAGATTTCCAAACATAAACAGCCCTCTTGTTTCAATTCCAGCCTCTCTGCACCAATTTACTGCCTGCCTGACTTTTTGAAGATTTATGCTCTTTTTCATTTTATTTAAAATTTCTTCATTTCCGGATTCTATCCCAAGAGAAACCATGTAGCATCCTGCAAGTTTCATTTTTTTCAGCAAATCAGGAGTTATTCTGTCAACTCTGATTCCATTGGAGCATCTCCAGCTCATTTTTTTGTTTAACCCTTTTTTTATCATCAAATCGCAGAATTCTTCAACCCTTTCAGAAAGAAGAGTAAAATTATCGTCGACAAAATCCCAATCTCTCGCCCCCCTTCTGTAAATTTCTTCAACTTCTTTGATAATATTTTCTGGGCTTCTAAATCTGAATTTTCTCCCGTGAACTAAATGATCTGCACAGAAAATGCACTGGTAAGGGCACCCTCTTGAACTCAAAATGTAATCGCTTGGATTTTGTTTTGCTCCTGCGCTGAAATATTTTTCCATTGGAAGAAGCTCTCTTGCGGGAAGAGGAAGCTCGTCTAATTTATCATTAAGCTCTCTTTCTGAATTATGGATTATTTTTTTATTCTTTCTGTATGAAAGCCCTTTTATTTTACTCAAGGTTTTTTTCTGCACAAGTTCAAGCATTGCAAATTCCCCCTCTCCCCTTATAAGATAATCAAATCTATCAAATTTTTCCAGAGTTTCTTGAGGCATAGAACTTGCGTGAATTCCTCCAATAACAACTTTTATATTCTTTGGACAGAGTTTTGCTATTTCATAAGCTTCTTCTATCATGCTTGTAGTTGAAGTTATTCCAACCCAATCAGGAGAATATTCTTTTATGCATCTTTCTATTTGAAAATGATTTAGATTATTTGCATTTGCTTCCAATATCTTTACTTCAATGTTGTTATTTTTCAAGACTGAAGCAATATAAGCCAGTCCAAGCGGGGGGAAAATAGGTGTTATTTCCTTCTTTTTTGCATAAGCATAAATCTGCCGATAATTTGGCTGTATAAGCAATACTCTCATTTTATTTAACCTTTTGCCTGATTAATAAAGATTATCCTTCTTTAAACCAGCTTTTGCAGATAATATATAGAATACAATTTCAAAATCCTGTCCTTTAAAGGTTGGGTATTGCCGGTTAGTTTTTTTAAGTATTTTTCTGCCTCTTTTTTTTCGTTTAATGAATAAAGAATTAGAGAAATGGCTATAATTATCCCTGCGTCTCTCCAATGCATTAAACTTTTTATTAAAAATTCTTTTTTTCTTAATCCTTCAGCAAAAAATCTTAGATTTAGATAATACTGGGCTGGAAATAAAAACCTGCTTCCAAGATAATCATCAAAATAATTATAAGGCAGTTTTTTATACGCTTCTTTGCATAAAGCTTTCCAGTCTTCTGTTCTCTCATTAAGGTCTCTCTGAAGAGCTTTTTTTAATGTCCATTCAACCCATTTTTTTGATTCTTCAAAGAAAGAATTAACTTTTTCTATTTCATACCCCCCGTATAATTTTGCTTTTGTTGCTTTGCTCACAAGGCTCTTTAGCTCTTTATGAACATCTATTTCCTGAAATGCCTTCTCTCTGTCCTGTGCTTTTGAAGAATATTTTCCTTGAAGAATTAGCAGGGCAGAGCATAAATCAATAAACCCCTTGATTGCATAAATAGATTTTATCTTCTCTGAATTTCCTTCAGCAATTGCAAAATGATCCATCTTGTTAAAAAGAAGCCGGATAGCATCTGATTTTGATATTTTTACATCTGGTATCTTTTTGAGGATATCTTTGTCTCCGTAAACAACCAAGCTCGTCTTTAAATCAAAAGTTCTTTGTGTGGGATATAATTTTTGCAGATTTTTGTAAGGAATGCAATGCATATCTACGTGAAAGAACTTGTTTTCATCATATGTCTGTTCAAAATTTTCAACAATCTCCAGCCCGCCCCTGCCTATTGCTGCTGAACATTTCTTTCCAAGTTCTTCTAGAATTTCATTGCTTATTTTTTTCTTGGTTATCAAGTATAAATCATAATCATTTAAGGGGGTTATTTTTCCTTTAATCTTTTTGAAACTTCCATTCTCGTGCCCGAATCCCCCAAAAAATACAATTGCTATAGGCTTGACTTCCTTTAATACAAGATTTTTTATTATCTTCAAATCCTGTTCTATCTTTTCATCCGCTTGTTTTGATGTTGTGTATTTCATTTTTTTTGTCCAATAAGAGGATTATTATTGCAATTATGCAGGGGATTATATTTGTTATTATTATGCTAAAAATGGACATAGAGAAAACCTTTACAGCGCTTACCTCAAGTATTCCAAATAGCCCTATCATTGTCAGTTCTCTTGTTCCAAATCCATTTATTGTGATAGGAATTTGTGCAACAAGAGTTGCAACAGGCAGTATCATTAAGAAATAAATGAATTTGACATTTATCCCTAAGGACAATCCAACAAGGTAGATTATAACATAATTCATAATCCAAGTTATTATATTTATTAAAAATACAAATGATAAAAAAGGAAGAGAAGGGAGGTCTTCATAAAAAGAATTAAATAAAACTCTGCTTTTTTCTTTTAGCCTGTTTGGGATGAATCTTCTGTAAATAATTCTTAGGAAAAATCTGCTGTTTTCTTTCTTGTAGAAGACAAGAAAAAGGAGAATTATAACTGCAAAAATACCAATCATTAAATAAAGATATGAATCGGGAATTAATTTTTTATAGCGCAGAAATCCAAATATTGCTACGAGTGCAAACAAAGAGCAGATGTCCATAATCTTGTCTATTACAAAATTGCTAAGCCCTTTCCCAGTTTCTGTTCCTTTTCTTTTAAGATAATCTGTTCTTATTATTGTCCCAATCTTTCCGGGGGTTACAAAGCCGTAGAAATTGGCTATAAGATTTATTTTAAATGCTTCCCCAAAAGGCACATTTATTTTTTGTTTTCTTGCTATGACAAACCATTTCAGGGTTTGCAGTATGAAAAAAATAGCTACAAATACAAGAGAAATGGCGATATAATCCCATTTTATGCTGTTAAATTCCTGAAATACTTTTGCAACGTCTAATCTTACTAAAAGATAGATGAATAATCCAATTCCTATAAGGGGGAGATATTTTTTGATTGTCGCCCATTTCATAAAAGACAATGATTTTTTCTCAATAAAAACCTTATGGAACAATGCTATTTCACAAAATCCTTCAAATGTCCGAAAACTGCCTTTATCCCCTTAAAATTGAATTTAAAATCATTCCAGCTTCTTATATTCCTTGCCCTCTGAAAAATATAGGCGGGGGTTAAAAATATTGTATAAATTCTGCTGCAAATTCCTGCAACATCTCTGGCATCAGAGTTTTCTGTTCTCAGAACAGGCTCTCTCATATCATATCTTTCATATTCTAACGGATTAAATAAAAACCATTTATTCTCTTTTGCCTCTTTCCATAAAGGAGTTCCAGGATAGGGAACAAGAACAGTTGCCTGCAGTAAATCAGCTTTTCCGCTTTGCATTAATTTTTTCGCAAGCTGGAATGTCCTCAATGCATCTTCTTTGGTTTCCCAAGGATATCCCACTATCATTGTCAAGTGCACAGTAAGTCCTGCTTTCTTCGCCATTCTGCATCCTTCAAATATATCTTTAATTTTTATCCCCTTGTTTAATCTGTCCAATGTTTTTTGATTTGCACTTTCAAGTCCAAATTTAAGAAGCCTGAATCCTGCTTTTTTCATTAAATCAAATTCTTCTTGATTCAATGCCCCAAATCTCATATTGCAGGAATATTTTATCTTCCTGCTGTACCCTCTTTTTATCAATCCTTCACATAAATCTTTCAGCCATTTTCCAGTCATCAGGGTTCCAGAATCATCAAAGATTTCTTTTGCATTATATTTCTCTATTAATATTCCAATTTCATTTAAAACATTTTCAACACTTCTGACTCTAAAGCAGGGAAATAAAATTGGCCACGCGCAGAACTTGCATTTTCCCCACCAGCAGTCTCTTCCAGACATAATATAAAAAAAAGGCTTTCCCTGCAAATTATATTCTTTTTCATAAAGCCCCCATTTTGTCAGCTCTCTGTCAATAAACGGAAGTTCGTCCAGATTATGCTTGAGGATAATTTTTCCTGAATTGATTATTCTGTCATTTTTTCTGTAATATATTCCCTTGGGGCAGTTTTTGCTTTTTTTCTTAATCCAGCTGCATAATTCCAGAAGACTAAAATCAAAATCCCCCCCGCACAAGACAAAATCTACTTTTGAATTTTTCATGCTTTCTTCTGGGAATGAAGTTGTGTGATCTCCCAATAATGCTATTTTCATTCTTGGGAATTTTTCTTTTAATGCATTAATAATCTTCCAATGTTGTTTTATCACAGGAGTTTTTGTCTCAAAGGCAAATAAATCTGGATTCTCTTTTTCTATTCTTGATAGAAATTCCTTCCAAGAAAGTTTTTCTGCTATTGCATCAAGCCAGCATACTTCATAATTATTTTTTTTCAAAAGAGTTGCAGCACTTCCAAGTATAACGGGAAACATATAGCTGGGATTTGAAAACCACTGAAACTGCCTGTTCTGGCTTAGCAGTGCAACTCCTTTTTTTGAGAATGTTGGGGGATATCCTATAATTATTTTCATAATCTTATCTTATATTTGTGTTATTTAAATGTATTTTACAGGCGCATTTTCATTCTTTGCGGAAGTTTTCTGTAAAATCTTACTATAAATTTGAAAGGTGAATGAATAAGCCTTAATCTTATTCCTGACAGCAGCATTCTGATAGGAGTTTTTTTTATGTTTACCTTGGAGCCGACTTCATCATGCCAGATTGTAGGTATTGCTTTTATTTTTGCTTTGCTTTCTTTTTTAAGGCAGTATAATAAGGCTATATCAAACCCCCAGTTGCTTGTAACAAGTTTGTTGATATTTTTTTCAATAATCTCTCTTTTAAACAATTTTGCCCCGCATTGAGTATCTCTGTGATTAAATAAAAAAAGAGTCCTTACAATCCAATTATACCCTCTGCTGACAAATCTTCTGAATGTGCTTTGTTTCGGGGTAATAATGCTTCTTTTGTTCCACCTGTCTGCAATTATTCCATCATATCCATCTATTCCTTTAATCAAATCATAAAAAGCTTCAGGTGGAGTTGACATATCTCCGTCGACAAATCCTATCAAATTATTTTTTCTTTTCAGTGCATCCTTAAATCCGCAGATTATTGCAAACCCTTTTCCCCCTTCTTTAAACCGAATATGCCTTATTTCCTTATATTTCTTTGAATATGCTTGGATTATTTCTTCTGTTCTGTCTGTTGTGTTATTTATAACGAAAAGAAGCTCAAAATCATCAATTTCTTTTTTCTTTTTCTTTTCCTCAAAAAAGACAGAATATTTTTCCAATATTTTGACAATTCTTTTTTCTTCATTGTGCACAGGAACTACAATTGAAATCATATCTTATCTTCTGATAGAACCCTTAAAAGATTAATTATTTCATAATATATACTCTCTATAAAGTGATTAAACAGCATTAAACAACTCTGTTCTGAATAAAACAAATCCTATTATAATTATAAATATTTGAAACAAGTTTATCAGCAGAACAACATCTGTTTCATAGACTTTTTTGCTTGGTTTTATTTTCTTTAATACATTAATTGCAAGATGTTCCAGCCCGTATATTTTTTCATATGGCTGTTCCAAGCTCCCATCTGGATTAACTCTTGCAAAGCTCTGCTTTTTCAGTTTTCCTCTTGACTTGAGGATTGTTTCAAGGATATATGGAATAAAAAAGAAGACAGCAATCCCTTCTATATTTCCTAAAATTGCTATTGTTCCGATTAATGCTCCGACGCAGTAAGTAAGAATATTCCCCGGGAATACTTTGGCAGGATTTTTGTTGTATATGTAAAACGGAACAAGCGAAGCAACCATGCATAATGTGATAACACTCAGCCATTTTTGCCCCATTAGGAATGTTATTCCTGCAAGAGAAGAAAGAATTATTATTCCTTGGCTGGTTTCAAGCCCGTTATATCCTGCAAGAAAATTAAATGTTGCAGACGCTCCGATTATCCCAATAGGAATAATAATTAACGGAAAAATCCATCCAAAGTTTATTCCCATTATTGTTGATTGTCCTGCGTTTATCACTATCAGAGGGATTGAAGCAAACAAAAGAAGAATTAATCTTGACTTTATTGTTAATCCGCCTTTTCTCCATCCAAGCAAATCATCCAGCATTCCTATAAATGCAATTACTAAAATGACGCTTAAAGATGCGAAAATTTCTATTAAATTATCCTTTGATTTAAAATAAAATGTTTTTATTGCAATATAAGATAATGTTCCTAATATAAATGCAAGAAACATACTTATTCCTCCAGAACCGGCAACATTTTTTGGGTGCTCTGGCTTGTTCATATCTTCCCAAACAAGCCCTATATCTTTTGCTTTCCTAATCCAAAATGGAATTAAGAATAATCCTGTAAAGAAGCTTAAAAGAAGAGGGATTAACAGAATCAAATTCATCTTAACTTACCCCACTTATTTCTTCAGGATAATCTGTACTCAAATAGGTGGAATTCAGTTTTATATCTGAAGGGTAGCTTACATTCCATATTTTAATAGGGCCCTGCAATCCGCCTGCTGGTGCATAGTATACAAATTCCCCCAAATTCAATCCCTGTTTCTTTAAATCGTCAATAATAAGGCTGTCTTCCGAATGAACCAGCTTGAAATAATTAGAATTTTCATTGAACAAATATAATCTTGTCAATTCGGAATTAATCACTCTTTTACTTAAATAAAATCCTGCTCCTGTTTTAGAGATGCTTATAGTTCCGTCTGTTTGCGATTTAATTAATGGAAAGAGAAATATTCCAGCATCCATTCCATTTTTAAAATCATATAATTGCCCCCCCATATATACATATCTAATCTCTGTTTCATATCTTTGTCCATTGTATCCAAATACTATTGTTGGTTGATTTGGTTTTCCTTCTTTAGTGAAGCTTATAATTGCCCCTGCAACACCTGTCTTTTGAGAAGGTAGTAAGGTTTCTTGTCCATCTTTTGTGATTAAAAAATCCTCATCAAGAGCAGCCCCTATAGGGTAAACATAGGTTGTTTGATTATTTGTTTCATAAGTTTGTGCTTCATCTAAGAATATAGTCGGAATCCAAGAATATCTGTCATAATTTGCATCAGAGCCAATGCTTGAAAAAGCTCCATATTTTCCAATGTCGGTTGAATCAATCAGAAGATTAGTTGCATTATGTGCATAAAGGAAATCCAAGGCTTCTCTTTCATCTGTTCCTGTCAGAACATTTCTTCCCATAAAATAATCCCAATATCCAATAGCATTCCCCCCGTCTAATATTGTTGCCCTCTCACCAAGCGATTGAACCCAGTATCCGTAATCCCACCAATGTGCAAATACAGCAGTTAATGAAGTATTGTCTCTAACCCAATCCATTGCTTTCTGCCATTGTTGGGTATAACTTGTTGGAGCATAATTTTCTGCAAGGTTTTTATCACTGACATAATAAGTCCAAAGGGTAAATATTGAAGCTATTAAAACAACAAGAACAAAAATTCCCAAAAATAATTTCTTTGTATCTTCTTTTTCCCGAAGATATCTATGGCTGCTTTTTATGATTAAAAATGCAACTGCAATAGGACTTACAGCTCCAAGCACCATTATTAATCTTACTGCTCCTCTCGCACTTATAATTCCCAATGTAAATATTATAAAATAAAGAATATAAGAGAAATCAAAGTTCTTGAATACTGAAAATTCTCCTGCTTTGTGTCTTTTATAAACAACATATGCAAAACCTGCTAGGAATAATAATGTTGCTCCGAAATAAAGCAAAATGCTGATAAAACTCTGCCCGTTGAACATGCTGCTTGAAGAATATTTGCTGAATATCATTCCGAAAAGAAGAATGACATATCCTGAAGTCAAGATTATTTTTTCTTTTTTATTCAGCTCTTTTATTATAAAAGAGAAAATCAATACTGAACCAATAAACATAAGCCAAAAATACAGAGGGATATTTGCAACTGTTGGGCCAAACTCTCCAACCCATTCGCTTGTGAAATATGGCTGTTTATTCTCTGCAACAGTTACACTAAACCTCCCTTGGTTAATAGGATTTACAGTGTTTGATATAATATCTTCTCCAACATGAACAATAGAAGAACCTCCTGAAGTGATTAATGAGAAAATTATTCCTATGACTATTGTTATTATAAGGGCAATAATTGGTTCTGGTAATTTAATAAACTTCTTTGCTTTGGTTTCCAGATTAAATATTTTTTTCTTGAAAATTAAAAAGTCAATCAAAAGAATAAAAAATACAATTAATACGAGCTCTGTTGTGCTTGAATTAAGAATATTGCTCAAGCTGAATCTGTCTGAAAAAGGCATTGCGCTTATCAAAAACCCAGCAATCCAGATGCAGTAAATATAAAACTTTTTTTCATCTATTTTCCCAAGAATGAATGAAAATAAAACTGCTCCTGCAATTCCCACAAGAACAAAATCAATAAATCCAGAGATTAAACCCAGCATTGCTGTAGAAATTCCAGCTAAAACGCTGAAGATTACTGCATTCTTTATCTTTTCTGATTTGAATGCTTTGATAAAAAAGTAAAGTCCTATAAATATAAAGAAGAAAGCAGCTGATTCTTTTTCAGGTATTCCTGCGATTGTTCTTGTTAATAAAGAAGGTATGAGGACAAAGAAAGCAGTTGCAATTAAAGCGATTATATTTGCTGTCTTCCCGTCTTTTTTATAAAATATTTCTCTAGCAAAAAGGAAAAATGCAATTCCCGTTAAAACAGCCATAACTACTGGAAATATTATTGCAGCATAAGTTACTGTTACATTCTTGTCAAATATTCCCAAGAACTTGCTGAACCATGCAATCAAATAAGGGAGAAGAATAGTTTCTCCTGAAGGAGAAGCAGGAGCACAGGAACTTCCAGAACATATATTCGCAAGAGGGACATATCTCATAACATCCAATACAAACAATTTTCCGTGTTCTGCTATATATTGAGCCCACCTAAGAAATAAAAAGGGGTCTAAATCAGGCCCTAATGTCCAAGTTCCTGTAGTTACATCTTTTAATTTTGGAATATTTCTTGTTCTGATAAAAACACTTATTGATATTATAACAGCAAGAATTGCATAAACAATTAAATTAATCTTTTTTTTGAGAAAACTAATAGCCTTCTGCTTTCTGGCTTCAATCTCTTTTTCAGACACAAACTCTTTTGTTTCTCCTTCTACCATCTTTTAAAGGAACTGGAAATCATATTTAAACATTTCTTTACAGGGGATTGTGCTTTATTGGAACAGCAAGGGAGTGAAGAAAACCTCAATAAACGCAGCAACAAGCAGAATGAAAATTGCAATTGCTATAAGGATTAATACATTTTTCATAATTCTTGGGAATTTTTTGTTTCCTATCCCATTTTTGATTACTCCAACTCCGAGCATTCCTCCTGCAAGAGCAGTTATGAAATAAGCCGCAATTTCAGGAAAGCCGTGAATCATATAACGCAGTATTCCGAAAGGAATCTCGCTTAATTTATACTGCGTAAAAATTCCTATTGCTGCAGAAATAACGCTCGCATTCCAAGCAAGAATGAAAATAGCACCTGCTCCGAAAATCAAGGAAAATATTAAAGTGAATATAAGAACTCCAAAATTATTTCCCAATATAGAAAGGAATCTTGAGCTGTTGCTTAATGCACTTGTTGAAATTACTTTGCTTGTGAAGGAATATTCAGAGATGCATTTGTCTATATCTCCGGGGTTGTTGATATTGCAGTATGTTTCTATCTGCGCATTCAGCAGATTTGAATCCTGAAGAACTATATACCATATTGAAAATGCAAGAATAAATCCAAGGAAAAGCCACAAGAAAGCATAAATAGCGTCGCTGTGCATTCTCCAAACTTCAAAGAATCCGTCTACTTCTTCATCTTCTTCCTCTTCATTTTTGATTATAAAATACATAAATGGGATTGAAAACATTACGCAGAAAAGAACAACAATTAATCCAGAAGATTTTGATAATACAGAATCTCCTCTAAACATAAAATGAACAAGGAGCAGGGAAAGCGAGGCATATAGAAGCCCAATAAAAAACATTTTCCACGGCCCTTTCTCAACTCTTTTTGGATTAATCAAAGATTCTAGCATCTATATATGTGGAAAAGAGATTTTTTAAACTTTCATATGCTGTTTATTATATGGATGCCAAAAAGAGGTTTGACGAAATTGCAGAAGAAATTAAGAAAGTTAAAATTCAAGGAGCAGGAAATATTGCAAAATCCGCCTTATATGCTTATTCATTAATTCCAACAAAAGAATCAATCAAAAAACTTCTTTCTCTGCGTCCAACAGAGCCTATGCTTGAAAAAGTTCTCTCTCTTGTTGGTAAAAAATCATATATGGAAATCTTAAGTCATTTTGATTCTGCACAAAACGGAATAAACAGATATGTTATTAAGCTGATAAAAAATAAAGACAGGATTTTCACACACTGTCATTCAACAAATGTTGTAAATGCTCTGGTATTTGCAAAAAAATCTTGGGCGAAATTTGAAGTATATAATACTGAAACTCGTCCGCTGTTTCAAGGAAGAAGAACTGCAGATGAATTAAGAAAAGCAGGGATAAAAGTCACAATGTTTGTTGATTCTGCGTCGGCAATTGCAATGGAAAAAGAGAACAGGAAAGACAAGGTTTATGTAAATAAGGTTTTTCTAGGTGCAGATGCTTTGCTTCACAACGGAATAATAAACAAAATCGGAAGCGGACTTATTTCAGAGCTTGCCTATTCTCATAAAATTCCTGTTTATATAATTGCAGATTCTTGGAAATATTCAAGAAAAAAAGTGCCTATAGAAAACAGAAGCCTGAATGAAATCTGGAATCGTGCTCCAAAAGACATCAGAATAAAGAATCCTGCTTTTGAATTTGTTCCAAAGAAATATATAACCGGAATTGTGACAGAGCTCGGAATTATGAAATATGACAAGTTTGTGAAGAAAATGAGAAATTAATTCTCTGCTTCATCCATAATTTTATTCAATTCTTTTCCGAGCTCTTCAAGATTATTTTCTAATTCTTTTTTTATTCCTTCCAATTTTTTTATCTGCTCTTCAATCAGTTTTTTAGTGTCTGGGATGTTTTTCTTCACAAAATTTCCGTTTCCTATGTCAACATTAAGCTCTTCAGAAATCAGCTTAGCCTTGACAAAAATCCCTTTTCCAAAAGGTGCAAAAATCTCCTTGTCTTTTCCTCCAACAAGCTCATCTAATCCAAAATTAAGGCTATTAAGTTCAATTATTCCTTTTTCAACCGCTTCTATCTGCTGCTGAATTTCCCTTATCTGCCTTTCAAACATGCTGAACTTAAAATAAAGTTCCTGCTGTTCTTGTTCATTTTTCATTAGAATTAGATTTAAATTCAGCTTTTAAAAGTTGTTATTGCTTTGGCACAAATTCAAGGGGAAAATCAAG
Source organism: uncultured archaeon (assembly GCA_902386025.1). Classification (GTDB taxonomy): domain Archaea; phylum Nanobdellota; class Nanobdellia; order Pacearchaeales; family GW2011-AR1; genus RBG-13-33-26. Next base: position 141,614 of record CABMHR010000001.1, read on the forward strand.
CGAAGAAAACCGATTAGGTTGTCGCGCTAAACAACTTTTAGATATTTCTTTAGTATGCTGCTGAATATTATTGTGGCTATAAGGTAAAACCAGAACCAATTCATAAAACCCAAAAACTTAAATCCATCTAATAACGGATTTGTAAAATAATCATTAAACCATCTGAAAAAAAGAATAAAGGGGATTCCTGTAAACAAAACTGCCCTGCTTGTAAGCTTGAAAGTTCTTGGAATAAATTCAAATTGTTTTTTTGAAAGTTCTGCCACTTTTTCAGGATTTTCCTTGAATTTTTTCATCTCTTCCTGAAGGAGTTTTTGCTCCTGCCTAAGTTCTTTCAATGCCTTTTGGTCTGTTGCATATTTTTGGATTAGAGTTGTTATTAACGCAATAATAAGAAGGATTATCAGCATTCCTATTGTTAAATTCCAATTAAGCAATGCACCTGCAGTTGGGTCCAGTGCAGCGTGAACAGAATCTTTTATCCAAGAAACTTTGTTCCAGTAAAACGCTACAGCTAAAGAAGCAAACATTACAATAATAATAGGAAGAAAACTTCCCTTCTTTGATTTCTCTAAACTTTCCATCAATCTTATAGCTGAATTTTGTTTTTAAACTTAAGTTTTCATGAATTTTCTGAAAGCAGGATTCATATCTTCCTGATGCTGCTGCACAATACTTTGATAGAACTGGAAGAATATCATAATTACCAAGAGAATCGCTGTTCCTGAAATTAATGCTCCCATTAAATTTGTTACCGAAGCTAAAAGTCCAATTGCGATTCCGCCCATTACTGTCAAGGGAGCAATGTATCTTTCAAGTATGCTTTCTAAAACCCTTTCATCCTGCCTGAATCCTGCAACCTGCAGTCCAGAAGAAATAATTTTATGAGCCTGTGCTTTTGCATCCATTCCAGATGTCTTAACCCAAAATACTGCAAAGAGAGTTGACAATACTACATAAAACAATGTATGGGTTAATCCCTGCAGCAAATATTTCGGAAGAAATCCTCCTCTGATTATCAAGTCAAGAAGATTATTTGAACCCATCCAGAATGACAGCCCTGAAACTGCTTGTCCGTTGCTGAAATGCCCTAAAAATCCAAGATGCGACGCGAATTTTGCAAGCCCAAAACATGCTGAACTTCCTGCAGTCAGGCACGGAGCAGCAGCATTTTCAATAATTCCCCCGAACACTTGGAAACTGACAATTAACGCAGCAGTTAAAATTACAGGAATATTTGAAGAATAAAAAAATGCAAGAGGCCACTTTACTGCATACCCTCTTAACTTCCCATAAGACAATGGAACTTCAACTTTCAGCGACTGAGCCCAGACAATTATCAGGAAGATAATTATTGTAACAATAATTGCAGCAAGTGCAGAAATTAATTCTGTAGGATATTTGTTGATTATTGATTGTATCAAAACAAAGACTTTTCCGGGACATGCTGTTTTTCCGAAGTCAAGAAGACAATTTGTTCCCTGCTGTGTTACAAACTGAAACATGCTTGTAATCAGCTGCCATGAAACACCTGCTCCGATAAACAAGCTTATACCAGAGCCAAAACCCCATTTGCTGACTAAATCATCCATATAAAAAATCGCAAGCCCTCCGATTACCATCTGCAAAATTAACAGCCATTCTAATCCTGGAGTTGCCTGAAGCCCTTTCATTAAAACATAAATCAACGCTTCAAATATAATGAAAAAGAATGTAAGGATTCTCTGAATTCCCTGAAAGAATTTCTTTCCTTCTGATGTAGCTGTATCTATTTTTAATATTCCGCTTCCTGTCAGCAGCTGAAGTATAACAGAAGCCATTACTATAGGCCCAATACCCAAAGAGATAATGCTGCCAAAATCTGTTCCTAAAATTATTGCGAGATATTTGAATCTTTCAAGAGCATTATTTGAAAGCCCGAATAGCGGGATATTTGCAAGGACAAAGAATGAGACAAGAACTATCAGTGTCCATTTTAATTTTACATTAAAGCTCAGCTTTTTTTCTTCCGGATGTTTAACTTCTGGAATAAACTGAAATATCTTCCTGAAATCCATCAGTTAGTTAGCAAAAAATAGTTTAAAAAGATTGGGATTATTCAATAATTATTCTTCTTTTGGAAGAGAAATTTCCCCGCCTGCACTCTTCACACTTTCAATTGCAGATTTTGATGCTTCTTTTGCTTTAATGAAAAGTTTGTTCTTCACTTTTTCATTTCCGAGTATTTTGTAATCTTCAAGATTAATTTCCCATTTGTCTCCTGATTTTTTCCCGAATGTTTCAAGATTTCTTTCTATTGTCATAAGGCTTATTCTTTTTCTTTTGTCTCTTTCTGTTCCTCGGCTTGTTACTCCCTGCTTTCCAAAATAATCATTTCCGTATAATTTGATTACAAGAGTTTTTTTCTGGTCTGCTCTTTTTCCTGTTCCTGACATTCCAACTCCTCCTCTGTGCCCTGCTTTCTTATGCTTCTTTCTTGCTCCCCAGCCGCAGCTTCCTGCCCCTCTTCCGAGCATTCTTCCTGACTTTTTACGTTTGTGTGTTTTTTTGAGTGTCATTTTACATTCCTGCTTCTAAAAGCATTTCATTTAACATTTTATAATAGTCGTCTCTGGGGGAATATCTTCCTCTTTCTACTTCACTAACTTCTCCGCCGCAATAGACATATTCTTTATCAACTATTTCCCAGTTGTCTCTACAAATTGTTTTTGTATGGCTTCCCCATTCTGAAGTAATTAGTTCTCTTCCTGCTTCTTTTGCTTCCTTTGTTTTAATATCAATTATTCTTTTTATAAGAATGTTTGTCATTATAGCATCCTCTCAACTAACTTATTTATTTCTTTTCCGTGATTGCCCAAAACTCCTTTCTTAACTCCGAAATGCAGTTTGCTGTCAATCCCTTTTCTTGGGGGATGAAGCCTGAAAACTTTTGTCTTTTCCTTGAATTTCTTTCCTCTTGCTTCAATTAATTTTTTATAAGTTTCAGCATCTAATTCTCCGAATGCAACGAAATCTTTTATCTCTTTTATCATCCCCATTTCAACAGGAGTTGGCTTATCAAGAACAATGCAGGAATATTTTCTTGTAAGTCCGAGCCTTCTGAATGTTTCTCTGACTTCTTCTCTGATTTTTACATCTCCTGAAATTCTTATTATAACTATCATTCTTCTTTCTCCTTGTTTGTTTTCTTTAAAGCATCAATTGTCGCTCTTATAAGATTGACAGTTGTTCCCTTTGTTCCGAATGTCTTGCTGTAAACATCTTTTATTCCTGCAAGTTTCAGAACTTTTTTCATCTCCCCCGCAACTACTAATCCTGTTCCTTGAGGTGCAGGTATTAATGTTACTCTTACACTTCCTGATTTTCCTGTTATCTTGAATGGAATGCTGTGTTCTTCATTGCAAGCGCAGTCAAAACTTGCGCACGCTCTTCTTATTTTTATAATTGCTAATTTTGCCTGCCTTATTGATTTGTCTCTTGCAGGAAGAGTTTCTTTTGCATGCCCCATTCCTATTCCAACATGCCCGTTTCCGTCTCCAACAACTGCAAGCGTTGAGAAAGTAGGAACATTTCCTTCTTTTGTTTTTCTCTGCGTCTGCTTCCACGCTCTTCTTTTTCCTCCCCCGAATTTTCCTTTTGACTGCCCTATGAAAAGCAGGTCAGACTGAACATTTATTAGGGAATCAACAATCTGCTCTTCCAAGATTTTCCTTTTTCCTTCGAGAATTTCATCTATGTTTTTTATTTTCTTTTCCTTTACTTCTTTTCCAAGTTTTGTTTTTGGAACCCAAGAGGCAAGTTTTGATGCTGCTTCTCTTTCTGCTTCCTTTTCTCTTTCTGTTCTCTTGTCAACAGCAACCAAATCTTTTCCGATTTCCTTTTCAAGAAGTTCCTGGCTGATTTCTTCAGCTGTTCTCTTGTCAACTTTTTTTGCTTTCTCTGTCATTATGAAAATTCTCCTGAATTTTTATTTGTGCTGAAATTTCCTATTTCTGTCATTTTATTTTTTCTCTATGCTTGATTTAATTTCCTTGAATGTTTTTGAAAAGTCCTTCTTCATATTTTTCCCGCTTATTCTGTCTTCATCTGGGAAATTTTCTTCTGGACATTTTATCTTGACACCAGCGTCGTTGATTCCCTTGAGGAATGCAAATGCCTTGTTCTTGCTGATAGCTCTTATCATTCCAATATCTGCTATTGGGGCTTTTAGCTTCTTGCCGATAATTTCTTTTCCGAGCAGGAATCCTGTAAGGTATGATGCAGGGACTGATTTCAGGCTTCCGCTGAATTCATCAGGCCAACCGTATTTTTTCAGATTCTTTGAAGTTATTCCAATTTCAATCTTGTCCTGCGCTTCTCTGCTAGACACATATTGGGCTATTATGTATTTGTTGGTTTTTCTGAATACAATTCTTGGAGATTCGCCTTTAAGAAGCTTGAATCTTCTGGCATAATCTGTCTTGCTTTCTCTTCGTCTTCGTTTGTCTATTTTCATTTCTTTATTCCTCCAATGTAATTTTTGAAATCTGATTTGCTTGTGAAAAATCTATTTCTTATCTTCTTCCTGTAATCTTCTTTTTCTTTTTTTGTCATTTTTCCGCTTATTTCCTTAAGATGTTTTCTCAGTCTTCTTGTAAGTGCAACATATTCTTTTTTTCTTCTGTTGACTTTTTTTCTCACATTTCCAGTGCTTCTTCTCTTCTTCCTGTTTTCCAGTTTCTTTCTTCCTTTAATGGGAACTATGACTATTGCCCCGTCTTTATGCAAGTCTTTCATATCCTGTTTTGTAAGCGCTTCTTTTATCTCGTTTAATCTCGGTTCCATAAATTTGATTCTGCTTTCTCCTACTCCAAATGTTCTTGCTGCAAGCGCTTTTTTCTTTTTTAAGTTCATTCTTTCTTTTCCTCCGCTTTCTTTTCTTCCTTCGCCTCTTTCTCTTCCTTCTTGATTTCTTTCTTTGTTTTCTTTTCTTCTGCTTTCATCTTCTGTCTTTTTTCAAATTTTTTTAATATTTTCTTTGCATTTACATTTGAAATTTGAATTCCTTTTTCCTCTGCTTTCTTTGCAATTTCAAGTTTTTTCTTCATTCCGATGTTTCCTATTACTGCAATTTCATTTTTTCTTATTTTCTCAAGTTCCCTTGTATTCATTACAATAACTGGTTTTTTTCCTTTAATCATATCTCTTGTCTTCTCTTCTGTTCTGTATCCAATTTTTACTATTGCAGGATATCCTTTTCTTTCATTTCTTGTTTTGCTGTGTCTTCCTTTTGGGCTTCTCCAGACTTGCTTTTTCTTTCTTCCTTTTCCAAGTCTTGATGCCTTGCTCCAGTTTCTTCTAAGGAATTTTAATTTCGCCATTTTAGATAGGTTCTCCGCATTTACTTGTTATGAATATTCCGTCTTGAAAGATTCTTCTGTCTCTGTTGACGATTCTTGTTACATTTTCAAAATTTGCGGCTGCCTGTCCTGCTGTCTCTTTGTCAGATGCATCTATTGTTATAATTTCCTTGTCAATCTGGACATTTGCACCTGCTGGAATTTTAACTTTCCTTGGAGAACGCTCCCCCAAAAAGTTTTTGATTATTGCTTCATTCCCCTTTACTTCAACAGTTATTGGGAAATGGCTGAAGCATATCTTCAGCTTGTATTCAAATTTTTCCTGAACCCCTTTTATCATATTCTGAATATGAGAAGCAATTGTGTTAATTCTTTTTTTCTCATTCTTTGAGGATTTTTTGTTTCCTATAATTATCTCATTTCCTTTTTTTTCAAGAGCAAGATTCATCAAGTCAAATTCTCTTTCATTTTTCTTTCCATCTTTTTCAACAATTACTCTTGCTCCGTCTATCTTTGTTTCAATTCCTTCAGGAATTTCAATTTTTTTGAATAATTCTTTTTTCATTTTAGTAGAAATAAGCAATTAAGCTTCCTCCAATTCCTTCCTCAACTGCTTCCTCGTGAGTCATCAAGCCCTTGTTTGTTGAGATTATCATCTCCCCTATTCCTCTTGCAGGAAGATATCTTCTGATATATTTTTCAATTTCATCTTTTCCCACTGTGAATCTTGGCTTTATTGCCTTGCATTCTGCAACGTTTCCAAGAGTTATTTCAACGCTCTTTTCTTTTGGATTAATCTTATACTTCTTTATTGCTTCTTTTTGCTTCATTATTTTTAGAATTTCAATTAGCAAATTTGAGATTTTCTTTATCTCAATTGTTTCTTTTCCTGCTTTTCTGGCGTTTTTCATCATATTTAATGCGTCAGCAACTGTGTCCTGGCTCATTTTAATCTATAACCTCCAAGATTATCTAAATGAATTTCTTCATTGCATTTAAATGGGTTTATCTTTTCTTTTGCCCACATCGGAATATAATCTGTTGCTATGTCTGTTAGGATTTTGAATTCCTTCTCGCTAATCTTTCTTTCAATTCTTGTTAAATGTTGTTCTTTCATTTTAGTTGTATTTTTTGAATCCGATTTCTGTTGCGATTTCTCTGAAGCAGTGTCGGCATAAATTTAATCCGTATGATTTGATGTGAGCATTGAATCTTCCGCATCTTTCGCATTTGTCAACTGCTATTCCTGTTGTTCTTTCTTTTGGTTTGTTGTGTTTTAAAAACTTTTCAAGCACAGCTGGTTTGTTCTTCAGCTGTTTTGTTATTTTTCTCCAATCTGATGCAGTCATTTTATCTGAATTCTGTCTGGAAATTGTCTTCCATAAATTTAATTATTTCTTCCCTGCTTATTGTCTGTCTTGCGGGGATTTTTCCTCTCTTCATTTTTCTCAAGCTGACTCTTCTTCCGTTTCTCTTGAAAACGACTGTTACATCCATCCCCATAATTCCTATGTCTCTTTGATATTCCATCCCAGGAATTTCAATATATTCTTTTATTCCGAATGAAAAATTATTTGTGCTTATCTGTTTTCTTCTTAATTTATTCTCAATTGCAATAAGCATTCTCTTCAGCATTTCATTTGCATTTTTTCTTATTGTAACAACTGCCCCAACTTCAAGTTTTGGACGAACCCCAAATGCAGGAATTCTCTTGTGTGATTTCATCTTTGCCGGATTTCTTCCTGTAATCATATTAAGAAGCTTTACTCCTTTCTCAAGCTGTTCTGCAGTCCCGCCTATGCTTAATACAACTTTCTCAATTCTTATGTTTCTCATTAGGTTGTTTTCCATATCTTTCTTTTCTTTTGCTGGTTTTATTTTGTTTTCCATTTTTATTCTACTATCATAAGCTGATTTATTAAAATATTAATTTCTTTTTCTCCTGATTTTATTGTTGCAATCTTGTCCTCAATATTTAGCTTTGTAATTTCTCCTTTCTTTCCGATATGTTTTCCTGAAAATACAACTGCCTTTGCTTTATCTTTCAAAGGTATGCATTTTTCTATCTTTCCTTCTTTAAGGTTGATTAATACAGAATCATTTGTGTTGCATTTGATGTCCGAAATAAAATTTCTCCCGTCGCTTAAATTTAACTGCGTCTTTTTCCCTTTCAAAACTTTCTTGTTTATTATTTTTGCAATTTTTCTTCCCGCTTCATTGTCTTTTATTTCATTAAGGAAGAATTTTCCGTTGTCAGACAATTCAACTCTGTAGCTTTTCTTCAAGGGAAGAACATTAAGCGTGTCAAAGAACAGGACATTGCTTTTTTCATCTTTTACTGCTTTTTCATTTACCAAAATTTGTCTTGCGTGGATTATTTTTTTTGCTTCCCTTCTGTTCTGCGCCAGTTTCATTATTTCTCTTAATACAATAAGCATTGGGATTCCTTCTTCCATTCCGAAGTTGGGCTTTACTATGTATGCTGTTCCTTTTCTTTCAACAGGCCATTTGTTCGGTGCACTTTCACGTTTTAGATGGCTCATAGTGCGTAAACCTCCCTTATTTTTTCACTGAAAAATTTCTGGTATCCTCTAAGGTAATCTGTGTTGTCAGAAGTGATAAGAACAATTGCTAAATTGTCTAATTGTATTTTCTTTTCTTCTGAATTTTTAGCCAGTTCAATTCTTGACATACATTCTGCACACTGGAAAATTCTTTTTCTTCCTTCTGCTAATTCTTTATTTTTCATTTTTTGTTCTCCTTAACTTCTGTTTTTTTTGATTGTTCTTCTTTGCTTGTTTTCATTCGTTTTTTGTCGTCCTGATTTAATTCTATAATCTGAAGATTTGAAGGCTGCATTTTAATGTTTGCTTTGCTTCCATCCTGCTTTTTTACTTGTATTCCTTCAATCTTTACTTTTGATGTCTTGACATTTACTTCTATTACTTTTCCTGTTTTTTTCTTGAATTTTCCCCTCATAATTCTTACGCTGTCTCCTTTTCTGACAACAATGTTTCTTTTCTTGAATTTTTTTCTTAATTCTTTTGAAAGATTCACACTTAGCAAATTTCTTTTTATGTGAAGCGGAGCGTTCGCTGAATATTTTCTCTGCTTTCTTGGCTGGGAACTTCCTTTCCAGTGTTTGCTGAATTTGTTTTTCATCTTAATAGTTGTGCCTCTGCCTTATGTTTTTCCCAATATTTATTAATTAAACTGAAATATCCATCTTTGTAATCTGAGATGTTGTATCCTTCATCTTCAGCAATTCTTTCTATTTCCAGCACATTGCGTGCTTCTGCCCATATCTCCCCGCCTTTCTCTACTGCTTCCTCAAGCACTCCTAATCTTTTTTCTAATAGTCCGATAAGCCCTTCTCTAATTTTCCTTTCATTTTTTCCTTTCATCTTAATATACAACTGCAGCGATTTTTGCCACAGACGGCCATCGCTCCATAACCTCCCTTGCAATTGCTCCTTTAATTTGAGTTCCTTTTGGATTTCCTTTTTCATCTTTTAGAAGAGCTACGGCGTTGTCTTCAAATGCTACCCTCTCCCCGTTTAATCTTCTGTATGATTTTTTCTGCCTTACTAATATTGCATCAAAAACTTTTCCTTTCATTTCAGGAAGTCCTTTTCTGACGCTGACTTTCACCCAGTCTGCAATCTTTGCATACTGCTGTCTCCCCTTTGTGCTTTTCCCTCTCTTGACTGAAACTAATCTAACAATCTTTGCTCCGCTATTGTCAGCAGCAACCATTGTTGCTCCCAAATTCAATCCTCGTGATGCTCTTGCAGATATTGCTTTCATTTTACAAACTCCTGTTGGAGAACGAATGAAAATATTTTATTTGCTTTCATTCTCCTTCCTCCGTAATTTTCTCTCCGTAAATTCTCATTGGTATCCTTTTTCCATTCTCAACTGAATAATCCCCGTCATTTTCTTCTGCTGTAAAATTTTCAATTGGGATGAATTCGTAATTTCTTGTTGGTTTGTTAAATTTTCTTCTTTCTCTTTCAAGTTCTTTTTGTGTCATTTCAATTCTTTCCATTATCTCTCTCCTGCGTTTTTTATTTTTTTAATTACAGTGAAGTGGATTATCTTGCTTAATGGACGGCATTCTTGTATTTTTATCAAATCTCCGATATTGATTTGCTTCTCCATGCATTCTGCAAGATGAGCGTGTATTTTTGTTTTTGATTTGAAGTATCTCTCGAACTTTCTTGAATATACTCTTCTTTCAAGCTCGATTGTGACTCTTGTTGGGAGTTTCTTTGTAACTCTTCCTTCAAAGGTTCTTCCTCTGATTTTCAAATCTCCGTGAAGATGGCATTTCTTGTCGCTGCACGCAGCACCGCCTATTTCTGATTTTTCTTTCTGTTTCTTTTCGTTTTCTTGTTTTTTCATTTTGTTTTTGTTTATGTGTGTTTTCTTTTCTCGTTTCTACCATTGTAGGTTCTTTTTTTAAAGAACCCCATTAGTCAATCGACTCTGGGTTAAATCCAAGCTTCACAAGGACTTCTTTTATCTTTTTCCTGTGATCTCCCTGAAGTTCTACCTCGCTGTCTCTGTAAGTTCCGCCGCACGCAAGCTCGTTTTTAAGGGCTTTTGCGACTTCTTTCACATCGACTCCACTTAGTCCGCTGACAATAGTGACATATTTGCCGTATCTTTTCTTCTCGGCAGTCACTTTGATATTCTGCGAACCCTTAGCGATTTTTTCACACACGCAGGCTTGTTTTGGAAGCCCGCACTTTGGACATATTTCCATTATGAAATTTGTTCTGCAAATTTTATTTGTGTTGAACGAATTTTAATGAGTTCTGTCATGTTTATTTATCGTTCCCAACCTTCTTGAAATTTTTATTTTCTAATCTGTTGAGTGTTAATATTCGTGCAATTGTCTTCTTTATTTCTTTTGCTTTTGAAGTTCCTGACTTTGAAGCATTTGCTCTTGTTTTTATAAGTTCAAATTTCAATTCGTCTATTTTTTTCATTCTTTCTTCCTTGCTCATTTTGTTTATATCTTTTATTTTTAATTTCATTCTTTCTTCCTCCTTGCTTTAACTTTCTTTTCTTCTTTTTCAATCTCAACTGCTACTGAATTCATCTTTAACTTTTCAATAATATCTTTGTTCAGGACTAATTTGTCTGTCAAAACTGCATGAGGAGAAAGTATGCTGACTTTAACCCCGACTGTTCCTGGGCGTGTTTGTGCTACTGCTCTTGCTCTATCAACTACTTTTGCAGTATCTCCGACTTTTCTAAGATATCCCTGCGAGAATCTCCAAGTTTTTGCCCTCGCACTTGGAAGCTTTCCTCCCAAGACAATCTCTGCTCCTAATGCTCCTGCATTCATAATTCTCTGAAGATTTTTGTAAGCAACTACCTTGAATTTCAGCGGGCCAAATCTTTCCAAGCTTAATGCAATTTCATCTGCAATAATCTGCGCGTCAAATTCTGGCTGGAGTATTTCATCAATTTCTATTCTTGGATTTTCAAGCTTGAATTTTGTCTTAAGCATATCTGTCAAGCTTTCTATTTTTTCTCCTCTCTTGCCTATAACAATTCCGGGCTTGTTTGTGGAAATGATGACTTTTTCTCCGATAGGAGTGTATTCAATTTTTACTCTGCTGATTTTTCCCTTTCCAAGTATTGTTTTGATGTATTCCTTTATAGCAAATTCATCTTTCTTGAATTTTACAGTTGCTCTTTCTTCCATACTGATTTACTTTTTCTCCTTGTGTTTTTTCTTTATTTTATTTTTCTCCACAGCTTTTATGTGAATGTGAGTTCTTTTTCTTTTTATTCTGCCAAATCTCCCGTATGGGCGTGATGCTCTGTTCGGAACAGCTTCTGTGATTATCGGCTCTTCCATATTGTTCATATTTGCATTTGCTTTCAGGGATTTAAGCATCTGAATGAAAAATCCAACTGGCTTTGTCATATATCTTCCAGACATCATTCCCTTCCCTTTTCTGTGGGGAATTTCTCCTGTCATTGGAATTGCTTTTTTTAATTTTTCAACTTCTTCCAAATCTGAAATTGCCTTGTCTATTGATTTTCTTTTTATGAATTTGCAGATCGCAACAGAATCTTTTGTTGATATAGGAAGAGATATTCCGTTTACAACAGATTCATCTCTCTTTACTTTTGGAATTATTTTTCTCTCTTTCTTTCCATTCTTATTTTCTTCTGCCTTTGCTTCTTTCTTTTCTTCCTTTTTCATTTCAGCTCCGTCTATCTTTTCAACATTCTTCTGTTTTTCCATTACTTTGTTTTCTCTCTGTTTTGCGTTGTAATCTTTTTCTGTCATTTTATTTCTTGGCTTTTGCTTTGCTTCCTTTAGTTGCTCCTACTCCTGCATTGCTGTGCTTTACTTTCATTCTTGTTGGTGCGAATTCTCCTAATCTATGCCCCAGCATTTCTTTCGTGATTTCAACAGGGAAAAATTCGTGCCCGTTGTGAATGAGTATCTTCAATCCGACTAACTGGGGAACAATAACCAATGCTCTATTGTGAGTTTTTATCTGCTTGTTCTTTTCTGTTTTTCTTTTTGTTCTGCTAACGAAATCTTCAATTTCCTGAAACTGCCTTAAAGCAGCTCTTCTCTGCCTTGATTTCAAGTATTTTGCAAATTCACGAACATCTAAAGTTTTCAACTCGTCAATTGATTTTCCTTTGTATGTGAATGCTTTTTTGTTTGATGTTATTATTTCTGCCATTTTATCTCTTTCTCCTTCCTGTTCTTGCAGGGCGTATTAATCCAACTCTTGCTCCTGCAGGGGCATTTCTCTTTGCAATCTTGCTCTTGATTCTCTTTCCTCTACCAGAACCGAATGGGTGGTCTATTGCATTCATCTTGACTGCAGAAGTTCTCGGCCACAATTTATTTCTTGTTTTCTTGATATAAAAACTCTTACCTGCCTTCACAATCGGCTTGTCTAATCTTCCGCTTCCAGCGACGCTGCCAACGATTGCCCTGCATTTTTGGTTGAATTTCTTTTCTTTCTTTGAAGGCATTAATACGAACACATCATCTCCGAAAATTCTGTTTACAACAGCATAGCTTCCTGCTGTTTTTATGAAAACTCCGCCGTCTCCTGGGCGGGATTCTATGTCATAAACTTTTGTCTTTATCGGAATATCTTTTAATCTCATTATGTTCCCGTCTTTTACTTCTTTTCCTTCAAAGCTTATTTTCTGCCCCTCAATCATTCCGTTGAATGCAGGGATGTGGAAACATTCGCCGTTGTATTTTATCTTCGCCAAAGGAGCAGTGTGCCCTGAAGAATTAATCAATTCAGCAACTTCCCCTTCTCCGATTAATGCTCTTGGATATTTGAGCCTGATTCTGAAAGCGCTTCTTCTTACTCTGTAGCTGAAGCTTCCGTGCCCTCGTGCCTGAACAATTATTCTTTTTCCCATGTTATTATATTAATCCCAATTTCGTTGCTACATCAATAGCAGGAAATTCTTTTTTTAATTTAACATAAACATATTTCTTATTCCCTTGCACAAGTGTTCTAAGATTCTGAATCTTGACTTTGAAAAGATTTTCAATTTCATTTTTTATTTCTGTTTTTGTTTTCTCTTTTTCAGTTTCAAATGTAAGAACATTCTGGCTTTCTATCAGCATTACTGCTTTTTCTGTTACAATCGGCTTGATATTCATTTTATCTTTCCCTCCATTGAAGCATTTTTTATTTCTCTCATGCATCTTCCCAAAAGTCCGCTGAATTTAATCTGCGTTTCATAATTTTTATTAAATTTTGCAGTTATTGATTTAAAATATCCTCCAAACATTCTCAAATAAGTGTTTGTTAATTCAGGACGCTCTTTAACTACTTTGCATCCTTCTTTTTTAGTATAATCAACATCCACTAACAAATCAACAAGCCCAGCAATAGTGAAGCAATCCACTTCTGGATATGTACCAAGTCTTGATTCAACAAAATTCTCTAGTTCTGCATCTTTGCTCATTTTATTTTTTCTCCAATTTCTTTAATTGCGTTTTCAGTATACATTGTCAATCTTCCAACTCCGCCGTTTGCCAAGTCAGTCACATTTAATCCCTTGGCTTTTTTGACATCAATCACATTTGTCTTAAATTTTTCCTTTTCTCCTATAACCAAAAGAAGCCCTGCACTTTTCTTGTATTTTCTTCCTCTTAATTTTCCAATTCCGCTTCTTACTTTTCTCTGCTTTAATGAAACTTCAAACAAATTTTCTCCAAGTATTTTTTCAAGGCTTAATATTAAATCTTTTACCTTAAGAGAAAGAAGTTTTGGCTCTACAATAAAAGGCAGCCCTGAAATCTTTTTTCCATTCAATCTTTCATATCTTTCAGAAACAAGTTTTTCATTTCCTGTTGCGCTTAATGCAGATTTCAGTGCAATTTCTATCTCCTTTTTGTTTATTTTCTTTGTATTAATCATTGACTCAATCTTCGGAGGATGAGCCCTTCTTCCGCCTTTTGCATTTGGAATTTCTGCACCAACCCAGTTAAACTGGCTTCCTCTTCTTGACATAATTTTTCTTGGAACTCTTGAAATTCCTTTTCCCTGCATAGTCTTCCACACATTTCTTGTGTGCTGAATATTTCCGCTTGCAGAATGCTGCTTTCCTGCAACAGGCGACGGAGAATACGGCTGTCTCACTTTCTTGGCTTCCAGAACTTTTGAAACAATATCTTCTCTTATTTTTTCAGAGAAAGCAGGAGGGAGTTCAATGCTTCCTTTTTCTTTTCCGTTAATATCTAAAATTTTTGCTTTCATCTTAACTCCAATAATTCAAAATTCTTTTTTAATTGTTTTTTTGTTGCTCTCAACGGAGAAGTAACAAGCAGCTGCCTCTTTGCAGGGCCCTGAACACTTCCTGCTGTGATTATATAATCTGTCTTGATGTCTCCGAAATTTCTTATTCCTTTAAATTTGTCCTCTGCTTTTCCTATTCCAATTATTTTGTTGTTGTAAGTAACTCTTGTGAACATTCCAATCTGTCCTGCCATTGGCGCTCTGAAAGTTGTTCTTCCGGGATGGAATGAACCCAATGCTCCTGGGCGTCTCTGTCCTTTTTCTGACTTATGAGATTTAAGAGTTATTCCAAATCTTTTTACAGGCCCCTGAAATCCTTTTCCCTTTGTCAGTCCTCTGAAATCAACAAGGTTCCCCTTTTCAAAAATATTTGAAATCAAAATTTCTTTTCCTAAATTTTCCTTGATGAATTTTATCTTGTCTTCAAAATCTCCGCCGATTGCAATCTCGCTCAAATCAGGAGTTTTCTTTATGTTTGTTTTCTTTACAACAGAATAGCACAATGCTCTTGCGTCATCATAATCTCCCTTGAATTCTTCTGTCTTCTTTGCGTTCTTTGGGAATTTTACTTTTCTCTTTAATTCCTTGTCAATGTTTTCGGCAAGAACATCTTTTGCAACTTTTCCATTTTTGTATAATCTTACAGAGAATATTTTCATAGCAGGGCATTCAAGAATTGTAACCGGAACAACAATTTTCTTCCCTTTAGTCATTGAATCAGGAGTATCATCCTTTACAAAAGCAGAAGCCATTCCTGCCTTGTAGCAGATAAATCCTTTAAGCTTTTTATTAGAATCAGACTTTACAGCATTCCAGTTAGGACTAGGCAGAATCTTTTTGGCTCGTTTTCTCGGCCAGTACTGCATGCTTCCTTTTCTTGGTGAATTTGGTGGTGCCATATTTTATATTTGTCAATAGCGGATATCATTTTAACTAACCCTGGATAAAATATGTAGAAAAAACAGGTTTTTAAATGTTATGAAGACAACCGATAGACAGATTTTTAAAATATATCCTGCTTATTAAACGATGGGGAGAATAGTTACAAAATACTGCTGGATTGGAGTTCCTTCTGTCATTTTTGGAGCAGTTCTCTTTGCAATAAACCCCTTTAGTTTCTTATCTGGATTGTTTTTTGCAATAGGCGGGACAATAATTACATTGAACTTATTAGGGCGATTGAAGAAGTGGTGAATAAGAATAAAAATTATTTATGCCTCGAACTTGGCTTCTTCCTTTGTCTCTTTCCCATCAATAACTGCTTTTCTTACAATTCTCCCTTTTCTTAAGGATTTTTCCCTGACTACTGCGAAATCTTTTTCGTTCTTTATCTCATCCGGAATTACAATTTCATCTATAAAGAAATCATGTCCTATCTCTGCAAGTTTAAAATCTGCCTTTTCCCAGACAAAGCTTTTTGCTATTTTCTCGTCGCTTGTTGTTAATTTGCAGAAATCAGGATTTGGAGCTTCATCCTTGTTTTTCGGTTTGGCGGATTTCGGAGCCTTTGCTTTTATTTTCAAAACATCCCCGCCTGCAGAAAAACTAAGTGCAAAAAATACTTTTGGGAATTTTTTAATCAGGTTTATTATTTCATTTCCGCCCATTTCCTTGTCAATAACATATTGTTTGATTCCCATAAACTGCTTTTTATTCTGAAAATCAATTTCTTTTCCTAAATCTGTTGTGGAAATTATAGCTCCTGTAACTTTTGTCTTCTCATTCCCTAATTTTTCAGCGACTAACCCTACAAATTCGTTCGCAAATTCAGAAGTTGTTGATATTGTGTAATTATTTTTTACTTTCTTGGCTTTAATCATCGCCCTGTTTCTGAACTCCCCCCTGCTGAATTTTTGAAACTGCAGATGCACATCTTCGTCGGGAGTTTTGTCAAACACCTTTTTTATAAAATTCATAGGATATTCTGCCGATTTTTGCTTATAAACCTTTTCAAATTAATATTGTTCTGCATCATATATTTTAGAAGAGTTTTTAAATTTCTTTTACCACTAAATTCTATGGATGAAGCATATTTTAGGAAAGCAACTACTATCGCAATTCTTGGGGTGCTGATTGTATTGTCTTTCTTTATGCTAAAACCTCTTTTATTGTCAATAATCGGAGGATTTATCCTTGCATTTATTTTTTCTCCTCTTTACAACAAATTATTCAAATGGACAAAATCAAGAACCCTTTCTGCAATGATAATCTGCACTTCTCTGCTTTTGCTGATACTTGCCTTTATCTGGTTTTTCACTCCGACAATAGTGAATGAATCAATCAAGATTTACAGAGCATCACAGCAGCTGAATGTTGTGGATTTGCTGAAAAAGGTGCTTCCTTTTCTGTTTAATTCCCAAGAATCTTCACAGCAGTTTGGTTCAATAATACAGACTTTCATAACTAAGATAACAAATTCTCTGATGAATTATTTTTCAAATCTAATCTTAGATTTCCCGACAATCCTTCTTAAGATATTTGTTGTATTCTTTACATTTTATTATGCTCTTCGCGACAGGGATAAATTAACTGATTACATAAAGAACTTATTGCCTTTCTCAGACGATGTTGTCAAGAAACTATTCACTTCAACAAGAGATATAACTACCTCTGTTCTGTTCGGGCAGGTGATTATCGGAGTTGTTCAAGCATTAATTTTAGCAGCAGGATTTTTCATATTCGGAGTTCCAAACGCTTGGGTTTTATCTATTGTTGCAATAGTAGGATGCATCCTGCCTATAATCGGCCCGACATTCATCGGACTTCCAGTAGCAGTATTTCTTTTAATAGCAGGAAACACTTTCTCTGCAGCAGGAGTTATTGTATTCACTGTCCTGTCTCATCTTTCTGACCACGTGACTCGCCCATTGTTTGTTGCAAAAAGAGCAAAGCTTCACACGGCAATAGCTTTAATAGGAATGATTGGCGGATTCTTGCTTTTCGGAGTTTTGGGATTTGTCCTTGGCCCGCTGATAATTGCATACTTAATAATAATTATAGAGATTTACAAGAATAAATCTTCTCCTGGACTTTTAATTCAAAAAGCTTAAACAAGTAAATATAAAAAATACATTTCTTTCTATATTAAAAAGATGGAATTAAAAGTAAAAGTTCTAAAATGGGCTGCAGGGTTTCCTGTAGCAATGCTGAATGAAAATACTGCTAACATTATCGGAGTAAAGACAAAAGGAAGAATCTTAATTCAGACTCTTTCTAAAAATCCGTCGAGTGTTTCTACAATAATAGACACTGTCTCAACTCTTGTAGGAAAAGATGAAATTGCAATTTCTCAAGAACTTAAAGAGAGGTTAAATCTAAAGCATCATCAAAAAGTTGATGTTGATTTGTCTCCTGTTCCAAAAAGCCTGACTTTTATAAAGAAGAAATTAAACGGGGAAATGCTAACTCAAAGCGAAATCAATGAAATAATAAAAGATGTGATAAACAATTCTCTTTCTGAAGCTGAAATAGCACTTTTCATTTCTGCAATGTATGAAAAAGGCATGAAGCCGAAGGAAACAATTTTTCTTATAAATTCAATTTTAAATTCAGGACAGAGATTAAATCTGAAAGGGAAAAATATTGTTGACAAACATTCTATAGGAGGAATTCCTGGAAACAGAACAACTCCAATTGTTGTTTCAATCTGTGCTGCAGCAGGATTAATCTTTCCCAAATCTTCTTCAAGAGCAATAACAACAGCTGCAGGAACAGCAGATGTCATAGAGACAGTTGCAGATGTTGAATTTTCAATGAAAGAACTTAAAAATATTGTGAAGAAAACAGGAGCCTGTTTAATTTGGGGCGGTTCATTGGAGATTGTTCCTGCAGACGAGAAGATAATCTCAATAGAAAAAATGCTTAACATAGACCCAGAATCCCAGCTTCTTGCGTCAATTATGTCAAAAAAACTTGCATTGGGAGCAAAGCACATTCTTATTGATATTCCCTATGGGAAGACAGCAAAAGTAAGCAGGGAAAAAGCATTAAAACTTAAATCAAAATTTGAATATCTTGGAAATCATTTCAACAGAAATATGAAAGTTGTTCTGACAAGAGGAGATGAGCCTATCGGCAACGGAATAGGCCCAGTATTGGAAATGAGGGATATCATTAAAGTTTTAAGCAATTCTCCCAATCGCCCTCTTGATTTGGAAAAGAAATCTTTGTTCCTTGCAGGAGAGATTTTTGAAATGACAAGAAAGGTAAAAAAAGGAAAAGGAATAGAATTTGCAAAAAAGATTCTTTATTCTGGAAAAGCATTTGAAAAATTCAAGGAAATAATAAAAGCCCAGAATGGAAATCTGAAAAGATTAAAAACAGCTAAGTTCCAGAAAGATGTTTTAATGAAAAGAGAAGGAAAAATATCAGAGATAGACAACAAAAAGATAAATTTTCTTGCAAGAATATCCGGCTGTCCAATGGATAAATCAGCAGGGCTTTATTTATACAAGCACGTTGGAGACAAGCTGGAAAAAGGAGAGAAAATACTTACAATTTATTCCGAATCAAAAGCTCGGCTTAGAGAATCATTTAACTTTTATATAAGCCAAAAACCCATAAAATTCTGAAACAACTAATTTTTTAAACCCTTTTTATGTAGAATAGGCATGGTTGAAAATACTTACAAGACAAAACTTGTTGAATATGCGAAGAAAAACCTGAAAAAAGGATACCCTGTTGACACTCTTAGAATCGCTTTGATTAATCAAGGCTACTCACGCCCTACTGTTGATGAATCAATCAAGGAAGCAATCAAACTTTTAGCATCAGAGGCTCCTGTAATCAAGGAAAAACCACAGATAGAACATGAAGTTGTTGCTGAAGATGAAGTTCCTGTTGTTGAAGTCAAGAAATCTTTCTGGAAGAAATTATTCGGAAAGAAATAATTAATTATAATTATTAAATAAGATATCTAAAATCTTGAATATCAATTTTAATCTTCTTACTGCAAATATTCCATAGGCGGTTTGATAAGGTAAAAGCAGACTTCCTTCTTTTATCTGTGAAGTAAATTAAAACTAACTCTTTGTCTTTTGCAACTTCTTTCATAATTGGAGCAAAATCTGTGTCTGCAGTCATAAATAAAATTTTGTCAATTGAATTATCTATGGAAAATTTAACTAAGTCCATAGTTATCAAAGTATCTACTCCTTTTTGACAATAGTCATTTTTTATTTTTTGGCATCTGCCTTCTCTTATGATTAATTGTGGGTGCTTTATCTGTTTTAGTTTTGAAATAAATTTGTCATAATTTGCTTTTCGTTCATTTTCTTCTTTTGTTGGAATCGGATTTTGATATGGCGGAGCAGTATAGAAATAAACTAAATCACATTCACAACCTGATTTATTGGAGATATTTTTCACAAAATCTTCAATTTTAAACTTCAAATGTTTCCCGCCCCCAAGAAACTTTGTAATAAAAGATAAATATCCAGAATCTATCAAGAAAACGGCTCTTTTTTTCATATTAAAAAGCATCAGGCAACCCTTGCGGATCACCTGGGATTATGTTAATATTTTAACTATTCCCGCATTTTTAAACATTTGGCTTGCTCTTTTTAAGTTATCTGTAGAGACATAGTAAGTTTTAAAACCTATCAATTAATTTATAACCCTGTAAGCCTCCGTGGCACAATGGTACTGCACTCGCCTTGAGAGCGAGGCCTTTACGGCTTCCAGGTTCGATTCCTGGCGGGGGCGTTCCGTAGTTATGAGAACGCCATACCTAAAATTGCTGATTTTTTTCAGCATTTAGGTTCTATAATGGTATGGATATACATAACTACAAGAGAAGATTAGAGAGAACATTAGAGAATATTAAAAATTCTAAAGATATTTCGGATAATAATAAAAAAACTATTTTGAAGTTTCATGATTCTTGTTTTGCCGATGGGATTAGTGTCTGCAAAATTGAAAGATATTTGTATGACTTAGCTCGATTTTCTCAAATGCTCAATAAAGATTTTGAAAACGTGGAAAAAGATGATTTGTTAAAAGTTGCGGGAGAGATAGAGAAGAAAGAGTGGAGTCCAAACAGCAAACAGACTTTTAAGGTTATGATGAAAAAATTCTATAAGTGGTTGGAAGGAAATGGAGAAAGCTATCCAGAAAAAATAAAATGGTTAAAAACAAATCTCAAGAATAATCATAAAAAACTACCTGATGAATTAATTAATGAAGAGGAAATTGAGAAACTTATTAGATTTTCTAATAATATAAGGGATAGGACATTTATATCTTTGTTATATGAGACAGGTTGCAGAATCGGGGAATTGGGTTCTCTTACAATTAAAGATATTTCTTTTGATGAATTTGGTGCTAAACTTATTGTATCAGGAAAAACAGGAGCAAGAATTGTCAGGATAGTTAATTCTGCACCATATATTCAAGAATGGATTAATAATCACCCCTTCAATAAAAATCAAAACTCATATATTTGGATTAAGAAAAATGGAGAATCAATAAGCTATGCTCGTCTTTCTTCTATAATCAAGAAAACTGCTAAGAGAGCAGGAATAACAAAAAGGATTCATCCGCATTTATTTAGACACAGCAGAGCTTCTTATCTTGCTAATTACATAACGGAGTCGCAGATGAAAAATTATCTGGGGTGGACACAATCCAGCAAAATGGCAGGAATTTATGTTCATCTTAATGATACTGATAATGCAATATTAAGAATGAACGGACTAAAGAAAGATGAAGAAAAACAAGAGCAAAAACTAAAACCAAAAACATGTATTAGATGTAAAACAATTAATGAGACTACAAATAGATTTTGTAAACTATGCGGTTTTATTTTAGACGCAGATACAAGCAAAGAGATATTACAAAAAGAATCTGAAAGAAATCAGATGGATGATATACTTAATGAGGTTATGAAAGATAAGGACGTTTTAGAGTTATTGAGCCAGAAGATTAAAGAGAAAAAGTTGATTAATAAATAATCTTATTAATATTAATAGTTCTATTCTTTTATGGAGACTGAGTATGAAAGAATAGAAAGATTACTTAAACAAAATCCCAATACTTATCAGTTCTTGGAGAAGAAGTATGGATATACTCCTTTTGATTATGATACCGACTGGCATGGTAAGACAGCCAATGGTTGGGTTCAAAGAAAAGAAAAAAGTTTAGATAAAGAGATAAAAAATATTACTAATGAAATATTAGATAAAATTTTTAATAATATAAAATTACTTGAACCAGAAAAAGATAAAATAAGAGCTTATGTGCTTAATAGTGCTTGGAATTTCCATCTATCTGGTAAAAAAAGAATAAATGAAAAAGTCTCCTACGGAAATCCTAATCTTATAGGAGAACAAAAAAGAGTGACAATACTTGCTGTAATCTATAATCTTTTAACAAATTGGGAAAAACAATTTTATGATATATTAAAAAAATCTTCTGGAGAAGATTTTATTTTATTAGAAGATGGATTGAAAGAGGTAAAGAGCATGTTAAAAATTCTTGAGGAAGATTCTGCTTTACCTAAGGCTAAAAGAAAAATTGAAAGAATTTTATTGACAAAAATTCCTAATGACTTTTTTATTCCAAAAAAAGTAGATACCCTATTTATAAAATCTAATGAAGTTGGTTTTGATAATTTATTTAAGTCAGATAAAGAAAAAATAAAGAAAAATACAATTCTAAAAAATCAAACTTATGATGACATAATAAAAGATATTAAAGTATATAGTGAAATAATACGAACACGAGGGAAAGTGCTTTCATTGTCTATAATGAATGAATTAAGTAAAAAGAATAAGTCAAGAAGAGGTATAGCAGGAGCATGTTCTTATCTTGTTGCTACTCTTAATTATGTTGATGGGTTTTGGATTTTTCCAATAAAATCTATTTCTGCTTGGGCAAAGTTTTATGGAATAGATAGAAGCGTCTTTAAACAAAGGATAGAAGAAGTGAAGAGAAGTAAAGTGTGGGTAGATTATGTTACCAACCTTAATCTTTTGAAATAGTTGTGGATTTTTTCTAACATTTAGGTTCTATTATTATGAGTAAACATGACAAATAAAACATTTTCCATATCTTTGGATAGAGATTTATTCAATCTTTTGGAACAGAAAAGAGGATTAATCAGCAGGTCAAAACTTATTGGAGTTATTTTAAGGGAGGCTTTTAATGGAAGAAAAGAAGATACAGAAAGCTGAACCTGACAGATTAGACAAAATTATTCCAGAATGGGCAAGGATTCTTAAAAATAAATTGAATGAAGATTCTTCTCAAAATGATAAAAAAACTTGCTGAAATTGATTGCTTACTATTAGAAGCTCTTAATCGGGAACAACCCTCCTCTGAAGATGAGCTTGCTGTTAAATTAAATAAATGCAAAGCCTCTATTTGCAGAAGCAGTCATCGTCTACAAAAAGCAAATCTGGTAATTGTTAGGAGAAGAGGAAAAGTTGTAGAATGTTCTCTAAATAGGAATAAACGGAATACAATTAATAGTTTAATGGCTATATGGAAAAAATGTAAACAAGCTATTCTTGATAATTTAAAGTCTATCATAAGAATCCATGATGTTGAGGCTTATGCAAAGGCTAATGTAGAAATCAACTACTTTCGTGAACAATTTAGTAAACCTTATTTTCCCAATAACCGGGTATGTAGAAGCAGAAATATTGAAGGGATAGGTTCTGCTGAATTGACTTTAGGTAAGTTGAATGAGTTTAACAGCAGTGTGCAAATTTTTATTCATCCATTCTATTTAGTAGTTGATATTAATATAGAAAAAGAAGAATTAGATTCTCTTATATCTAATGAATTAAGAAGGAGATACAGATTCATAAAAGAGGAATTAGCAAAAGAAGGAGTTATATTATCCGATAACTATGGGCTAAGCGAGGGGGCATTAGCGATAAATGATGATTATTTCTCTCAGATAGCCATTAGAAATGCAATAAAAATAAAAAATGAGTTAGATGAAAGTAATTATGGTATACCTGAGTTTGAGGCTCATAAAGATAGCATTAATGCTATCTGGACAATTCTACAACTAAGAAAGTTTTGTATAGAAAATAAAATTACTGAGTATGATTTATCTTTAGTTAAAGAGATTATATTAGAAGAAATTAGAAAAAGAAAAATTATCTAAGAATAATCTCTCGCTTTGTAAGAGTTAGCTTATCTTGATTTTGGTCGCAATATTCATTAACTCTCCTATAAGAAGTTCTGAGGGCTACATTTTCAAAGTCCGAGATTATCTTTACTAATTCTTTTATTTTTATACGATTGTTATTTGAACTAATAACTTTACTAATAAAATTTTCTTCAGCATTTATATCCACAAAGTAGCTTTCTGATAGCTTTTTGCAGTAATCCCAATCAATTTCTCCAAAGAATAACTTAAAGCGATAAAATATTTCTCTAACTTTTTCAAATAGTCTTAAACTGATGTTAGCATTATAAGTTAAGGTAACCTGTTTAAGCTTTGTTAC
This sequence comes from uncultured archaeon, assembly GCA_902386025.1. Lineage (GTDB taxonomy): Archaea > Nanobdellota > Nanobdellia > Pacearchaeales > GW2011-AR1 > RBG-13-33-26. Next base: position 165,224 of record CABMHR010000001.1, read on the forward strand.
AACAAAGTTTTCTATTTCTTTCTCTTCTTCTTGAGTAAGTTCCGTTTTAATTAACCCTTCCCCTATCTGAACAATTCTTTCTCTAATTAAAGCCCAGATTTCTTTATTTAACTCATATTTAGAAGTCATCTTTTCGATTATCTGAGACGTAGTTAGCCTAATATTATTAACATAAAGCCTATCTAAAAGTGCTTTATCATTCATATTAAATGCTTTATAATGGTTGCAGTTAAAGATAATTGACCCTGTAAAGTTTGCTTCCTTAACCGTTTGCTGACCGAAATTGTCTTTAAATGAGCTATACCAAACAACTTGCGAGTCATATAAAGCACTTCTTAGCAAATGGACTATCTCAGAATTGGCTTGTAGGATTTGTGAGCTTTCATCAATTACAAAAACTGCTGAAGGATTTTCCTGAATCTGTTCAAAGAACTTTAAACTTGTTATATGTCCACTTAAACAAATAACATTATTAAGATTAAGTAATCGAACTAATTCTAATGTAGAACGGCTTTTTCCAACTCCTGTTTGCCCTAAGTTGAGTATATTGAATCTTTTCCCGCCAAGTAAACTAAAGATTGTCATAAGTGTCAAATTTGACAAATGTAAATTGTATTTCTGTATTTCTTCTATAACTTCATTTTTATATTTACTAAAGTCCAAATGCCTCTTGTATACTTCCTCTTGTTTCATAAGAATATTATGACTAACTATCCTTATAAATCTTACTATTAAACAGCTTTTCCCGTTTCACGAGGGCATTTATACATTCGCTGTTAGTCATCTTTTGACTATATATATAAAATATAGAAGGGTTTATAAACTATAAAGTATATGACTAACTATGGCAACAATAAGGGTAAAAGAAATAAAAAAAGAAGGAAAAACTAAAGGGGTTAATTACTATTATATATCAACTAACATAAAAGATAAGAAAACAGGCAAGTATCGGGAAAAAGAAATATACATAGGTAACAAAGATAAGCTAAACCAACTAAGTAAAAAGATAAATGAATTGCTAAACTCTTAATTTGTTTTACTTACACTTTTAATATGTTTTATTATGTTAATTCTATGCTTTAAGTTAAATTGAGTTTATATTACTCTCATGATTATGCTTTGTTATCTAAGACTTCTATGGATAATCAATACAGCTTTTTTCATGTTGATATTTATTACACTTCAATGTTCGTTTTATTGTTTTAGACCATCCAATCAAGAAGCCATGCCTTTTCAATGCAAGAATCCCGTATGAAGAACAATCTGGATAAAAGCTACATAGAGTATTTCTTCTTTTTTGTCTGAATGGTTTTATATGATTTCTATAAGCATGAATAATAAGCCAAATAGAAAATTTTGTTAAGAAATTATTGCTTTTTGAAGAATTTTGCATTTCTTGTAACATTTGAACTACCGCATTTAGGACAAGATTTTAATTTTGCTTTCTGTTGAGAGAGTTGGGTATTTGCATTAGAAGTAGAAAGAGCAACACAAGGATTACAACACATCCCAAGCCCAAGTAAAGAATTATTACGAGTTTGAAAATTTATCTCTTTTTCAATAGAATCCAAATAATGCCATTTGTTTCTGCATTCGTTACAGATACATCCCCATTCTTTAATATATTCTTTTTTTTCAGACCGACTTAATTTTTCAAATTCTGCTTCCTCAATCCAAGATTTTTCTTTAATAGTCATTTTATTCTCCGTTAGGTAATTTTTTAGCAATTGTTCTTATTAAACAACAATCATTTTTTTCATCATATATCGCACATACTTCTTTGAGACAGGGGGTATGTTGCCAAGTATAATTGCCCGATTCAAATCCCCCTCCCCCAATTGTTTGTCCTAATTCAACTTGAGTAAATGGGCACATTGAATATTTCATAGACTCTTTATTTTGTTTTTTCTCTTCCTCTTTCCCACATTTACTACATAATAATCTATCTCCTACCGCTATTGAATTTAAAAGCCCTAATTTCTTGCCACATTTAAAACATTTTTTTACCATTTTATTTATCAAATTAATTTTTTATATGAAAAATGCTCTTAAACCAATCTAATATTCTTTGAAGAAGTCCCGCATTAACACATTTCCCAGAAACACAAACATTAGAAGAACATTCAAAATTATTATCACAAGCTGTTTCTGCTTTCTTTTGGGATATAAAATTCTTACTTAAATCACAATAAGTTTCATTAAATCTGTATCCGAATGCAACACAAGTTTCCCCCATTAAACATCCATTGCATGCTTCTGTTGTATTAATGTGAGTTATTGTATTATTCTGGATTGACAGTTCTGTAGGAGAATTATCCCTCCCAGCAGAAGTAGAACCTATTGTTTTGGGGCTATCACTTATTTTTTCTATAATCTTTATTCCATCTTCGCACCAAGCGTCCTTGTAGCTTCCGCAAGAGCAATTTGGTATATGATAACTTTGGCATTCTTGAGTATTGGGGCAATAGTTTTCTATTTTGATTTCGCAGTTAGAATAATCCTCAATCATTTGACCATTCTCCCCGTTAGTTGTAGTAGTGGATTCATTTACGGGTTCGGGTTGTTGGATTACAATCTCTGAATCATTTTCTACAACTTTGTAAGTCATATAGGTGTAATCGTCTCCATGACCATTCCCCATATAATCAAGTCCATTATCGTTTCTAATTCCAATCATGATTACATCGCTTTGTCCATAATCTTCTCGTTGAACAACCCATTTACAGGTATTTGATTTAGACCAATCACTAAAGAAATTACCTGTAGCTCCATCATAACATCGATAATCTAAATTCTGCTGGTTTGCAAGAATAGTAAATGTTATAGTGTCGCCAATCTTAATAATACAATTTGAACAATACAGATTATTTGTGGGGTCTATTCTTAACTCTGGCTTCCAACTCCCTTGTCCAGTAGTTGCCCATGAATTTGTTTGTATATTCCCTAAACTATCAGTTACCGAAATTAGTTTTGGTTCATCTGTTGCACTAACAAAATTAAGAAGAAAAGAAATTAACACAAATGCAATTATGATTTTGGAAGTTTTCATTTTATTTTCCCATCGATTATAGAAACCATTTTTTTAACATCGCTATCTGGTTTCTTCAAAGTATTACTTGATACCCCATCAATTTCAAAATAAATATTTTTATTATAACATTCGATTGTAGCAAACTTTGCAGATAGTCCATCATCTTCAGTATAACCAAAACAAGTTGCTCTCGAGGAGATACTTAATTGAGTGTAGCCCCCATCAGACTTAATACTGCTAACTGAATTATCATAATAACTTTTAGCTTGTTCCTCAGAAGTAAATTCATAAATAGAAATATCTAAACTTATGTCACTTGCTGTTGTTGAATAGACCGCTAAAATTTTATCTATTGACATGGATTTTGCTGACTTCAAACCATTAGCATTTTGAATAGAAGAAATATCCAGATTCGTAGGAATTGCGTTACCTTCAAATTCAGTTGGAATTTCTTCTCTTGTAGGGAAAAAATCTTCTAAATTCTCTGAGGTAACTACATACCCTTTTTCTATGTTGAGATTTGTTTGTTCACTAATAGTCTTCCCCGTAGTATTCGAATTTGAAGAAGCAGAATTATCTGATTGTCCAGAATTTTCTTGAGAAGAATCTGAAGAGATTGCATTACCCGTTGTTGTGTTGGATTTATTTTCAGGATTAACAATCCCTGCGAGAATACCTAATGCCAAGACCACAATTAGAGTTATCCCCCACCATGTCTTAAACCATTTTTTCTTTCCTTCCATGCAATAAAGTATTCTTTAGCTTTTTTAAACTTTGTCTATCTGCTGTCAATCTTTCTCTTAAATGTCTACTTGTTGTCTACCTTATGGATGACAGAAAATTATGGAAAGATTATGCATGGGTGAATATGGGAAGTCAGAGAAGAGAAGTAATAAAATTCTTGTCGGAGAAACCGCTTACTGCAGAAGCATTGAGAAGAATAATTAACGAAAAAGGTTCTTTAAAATTAAGTCTTCGGGAAATGTCAAGACATCTAACATCCTTTGTAAAACATAATCTTGCAAAATGTTTAAATTCAGATGCACCATATAACAGACTCTATTTAATTACAAATATGGGTAAAAAGATAAAAGAGAAATTAGTATAGAAAAGTGTATAAATCTATTTCTTTTTATAAAAAGATGGGAGAAGATTTAGACAAAATTATTAAAGTTGGATTGGGGATTCTTGGAGGGTTTATTCTATTAGATATTCTTTTTGGATTAAATAAATGTAAAAGATGCGGGGGAGAAATTCCACCTTTTGAAAAAAGATGTCCGCATTGTGGAGCGGAGAAATGAAGGAAGATATAGATTTGGAGAATACTGCAAAACCATTTATAAAAGGAAGTTCTTTTGGTCTTGTTTTATGTTCATTAATATTATTTTTTATACATTATAATTTTAATACTTTCTTTGGGTTTCAAGTCCCTTCTTGGATAACTTTTGTTCTTTGGATATATTTAATTGGAAATTCTATTGCTTTATTTTATTATCTAAAAAGAGATATTTTTGAATGCCCGACATGTAAAAGAAGACGTAAAAAGAAGAAATAAATTTGATGTTATCTTAAAAGGGTTTAGAAGTCAAGAAAGTTGTGATATAGCTTATAAAAATTACAGATAATATTACCCAAAAAATAATCTTAAGGATTAACCAAGCTCTTTTCCAAAAGCCAATTAGTCCTTCCCATTTTTTATTTAGTTTTATTTTGAATACAATCTTGAAAAGATTAATTGAGAGGGGGATATAAAAAAATATAATTAAAATATGATAGACGGCAAAAAATATTTTATTGACAGTAACATAATTTAAAGAGATTTCTAATTTTGTTGAGGTATCATTAATAGATTGATTTATCCTACTATCGCAAATGTCTCTTTGCTCTTTAATGAGATTTGAGCAATTATTTACACTATCATTAAGAGAATTGGCATAGCTTCTCCAAGTATCTCTTTCTGAAGTCAAACTTGCTATTTGTGATTTTTCATTTGAACAGGAAAGATTTGATAGAAAAATAAGTACAGCACCCAATAGAATAATTCCAATTATAGCCCCAATAATGCCCATAATTTCTTTTTCTTGTCCTCTCTTATTCATAAAAAATCAAATATGTTTCTATTTATAAGTTAGAGGGTGGCTTAAAAATCTTTTTCGTTCTTGCTCTTGTTCCATTGAAATAGTATGTAATCGATGAAGGACTGGAAAAGTTTCTTCTATTGTTTTTATACAAATTCTCTTGGAAAGATTTTGGTCATAAAGTAACATATGATTATGAGCAATATCATTTCTAACTTCTCTCATAAAATTAATAATTCTCACATCTTTATTATTAAAAAATTTATTATCTTTACAAAATCTGATAATATTTGACAAATTAACATTTCTGTATTTTACTAATTCTTTAATTAATATCTTTTGTTTGTTCTTACTCTTTTCCATTATGTATATATGTCTAAGATATGATTCAATGGTGCAAGCAGTCATAAACATAGCTTTTGCTAAATTTCCATTATACAATTCTTTTCTAATATCTGCATCAGGAAGATAAACCTGTCTGAGTTTTGTATTAAGAATGTTTGTTTTTACTAATCCAAACTTTCCAATTATTTTATAGTATCTCATTCTTTAACTATCCTATCTTTATTAAAAAAATAGTGAGAGGTAAAATAACCTCCTACTAAACCAATTGCCAAAGAAAATAATGACCAAAAAGCCCAATTTGCAAGAGGATAAGAATAGCTAAAGAGAATTGACTTCTGTTTAAAATCCCCCATGTCTAAAGAAAAAGTTTTCCATAAATAAACTCTATATTTTCCATCATCATATATCATATCTGGTTGATTTAATTTATTCTCTACTTCTAATTCACAAAGTCCAAAACATTTTGATTTTTCTATTCTTACGGTAGTATAAAAATAAGATAATTTATACTCTCCACAAGAAATATTTTCACAAACTTTACTTACAGGTATGGGGTCTAAATTGATAGATAAATCAATTAACTGCGGGTTTAGATATGAAGAATAGCTTCGGATGTAATGTGCTTGCTCCCCTCTTCCTAAACTAATTACGTCTGCAATCGTTTCATCTTTTTTGAAGTCTTTTTCTGGCTCTCGAATAATCGTTTGATTTGGAGTAAGGCAATTGCCCCAATAGAGATTATAAGTTATATTGCTAAGGATTTTATGTTTTTCTTCTAAGTAGTTTGGAAAAATTTGAGAAAATCTAAGGTCTTTTCTTTCATATTCATCATTATGAGTTAACCAAACATTAGAATCTCTCTCAAAATTTCCGTTACTTGAAAAAGTATAGATGTCATTTATTTGGAGATATGCTGAAGAAGTTGTATTAAGAGCTAAAGAAAAATTTATTGATATTATCAAAAATAAAAATGCGATTAAGAAGTGGGTTATTGTTCTTATTATCTTCATAACTTTTATATAGTCTTATTACTTATTAAATTTGTTATAATAAACACAGCGTTCTCATAACCGCCTAATATTTGGCGGGGGCGTTCATCACAGCAATACTAAGTAAAAGTTTTCTCTTTTTCCTATTTTTGTAATCAAAAAACCCTCTTTAACTTTTTGAAGTTGTATCCTATAATTTCCTGTTCTAATTCTAAACTCTTCATCCTTGTTTTTTAGCTTGATTATATCTACTGGTTGATTATTTTTGAATTTTTCCAGCGTGAATATTATCTTCTGTTGTATCCTTGCATCTAAGCCATTTAATTGTTTTCTTGAATGATTTGAAAAAATAATTTCCATCAGAAGCCGAGTTCTTTTTTAACTTCTTCAAGCGTTGCAAAATTTCCCCTTTTATATTCCTGTTTTGACATTTCTATATCTTTCTTTGCCTGTTCAGATATTTCTAAATGGGGTTCAATAAAATCCCAGATTACATCTTCATAGCTGTCATTATCATCTTTAAATTTCTTCAGTGTATTCAATAAATTAGAACTAATTCTAATTGATGTTTGTTCTTGCATATATTATGTATGCATTAAGCATATATAAATCTTATCTTTCCATTCCCCTCAAAACTCTTTCATCCGGGGAAAGAAGATAAACGTGGTCTTCCTTAAATCTTAAACCTCTGTATATTCTTTGGAGAAGTTCGCGACGCGCTTTGTCCTTATAAAACTCCCAGTAATAAGTTGGATTTGTCTTGTTTAAAATATTCCAAAATGGAGATTTCACGTCGGGATTTGGATATTTTGTGAATATTATGCTGTTGCACTGCTCTCCAGGAAAATCAATTCCTCTTGTGCATTTTGTTGAGAATAATACATCAATTTCTTTTCTCTTGAACTTTCTGATATTTTCATCTGCTTTTTCATTTTCCTGCATATTTTTTAATTCTTCCCTGCTTATTGTATTTTTTAAATCAAATCTTTTAAGTTCTGCTTCGTCAGGCAAATCAAAAAAAGAATTTATGTGGATTAATGCAGGCTTTTCCGAAATTTCAATGCTTTTGTCCAAAGCTTTTAGATATTTTTCCCTGCTTGCAATAGGATATTTGCAGTCAAATTCCATCCCTGTTCTCCTGACTTCAATGCTGCCCTGCTGTTCTGTTTCTGCTTCAAGAATCTTGAAATTTTCAAGTCCAAAAATGTTCTTCAAGACATTCTCTGAATGAATTGTTCCAGACATCATAATAATTACTTTATTCTTGTCAAGCATCTCTTTCATCCTCTTTGCAAGATTTGTTGTTACAAGTTCAACCATCAGATTATTTTCCTTCTTGCTGAAAGTCAGATATGTCTCATCAAAAAATTCATCAAAAATTCTTGCAGTTTCAGCAACTTCAAAAAGATAGCTTTCATCGTCTATATCATAGAGAAATTCCATATTTTCAAGGATTATTTTGAATAAGTCATAAACCTCTGTTTTCTTTAGGGGGATTATCTGCTTTGAAAAAACTGCGTGCTGTATTTCCTGATTGTCCTTTATCTTTTCTATTGTTATATTAATCTTTCTTATTATTGAATCTGCTTCTTCATATTCTGAAAAAATTTGATTAAGGGAATTTTGCAGCCTGTCAAGGTTTATTGTCCTTTGATTTGAAAAGCTGTCAAGAAATTCGTCGCATTCGTCAATTATCTCTGCTTCTGTTTCTGGCTTTCTGTTCATGCTTGATTCAAGCTTGTATTTAAGGGAATTAAATACAAGAACATCAGAATCAATTATGGAATTAAACTGCTCGTAGAATTTGCACCCGGGTTTTCTTCCATAAAAAATAAATTTTGTTCCCTTAAGCCCGATGTAGCTTCTTTTTTTCGCGTTTTCAAAATGCTTTCCGCCAAGTTCAAATTTGTCAGGAAAAACAGGGCACCAGTAAGGGCAGACAGGAGCAATTGACGCTCTTTTCACATCTTTAATTGTCCTGAAGTTTTTTGGATTTATTGCCTTGTTGTCCTTTAGATAATTAAAAATCCTGCTTGAATTTTTTTCTTTTATTTCTATCTTGCAGGGAATAAACGGGTTGTCTGCTGTCAGGTTTGTTTCTTTTTCTCTTCTGTCAAAAATTTCATTTAATTTTAAATTTCTCTCTTCTTTGAAAATAGGAACATTCTTTTCTTCAAGATATCTGCACTTGTGGTTTTTTCTTCCTGTTATGACAGAAATTTTTAATCTTTCTCCGTCTTCTTTTATTAGATATTTTTTGTCTTCATAATCTTCTTTGTATTGATTTTGGAGAGTTTTTCCAGGAACAACAATGCTCGTTTTCCCAATCTCTTTTGCAATGTTCAATGCAATTGCTGATTTTCCTGTTCCGCAAACTCCTTTTATGAAAATAACCCTGTTTCCTTCTTCAACTGCTTTCAAAGTTTCATTAACGATATCTTCCTGCGTTTTCCCGTTTGAAAATTCAAGAGGTTTAAGAAATTTTTCTCCCTGATATAAACTCCACATCTTTTTTTACCTTGAACAATAAGCCAAAGAATTAGTTATAAATTTTTCCGTGATAATTCTATAAACTTCTTGTCCTGACTAGAAGTGTAAAGAGTTTGAGCCTTATTAAGATTGAATAAACTTAAAATTATCCAAATAATGCGCTCAAACCCTCTGCTGCAGCTTCTTTCTTTTCTTCTACTGCTTTGTTTTCCTTCTTCTCTTCTTTAGGGGCACTTGATGCTGGCGCTGCTGAGACTAAGCTCGCATTTGCCAATTCGCTTTCAATGTCTACTCCCTTAAGGCTTGCGACAAGTGACTTGATTTTTGATTCATCAGCCTGTCCGCCTGCAGCTGCAACAACACTTTTCAAATTATTCTCGTTGATTTCCTTTCCGAGTTTGTGCAACAAAAGTGCTGCGTATATGTTTTCCATTTTAATTGTTTCCTTCTCCTTCATTTAGTTGAGGAGTATTAGATGTTAATTTTCCCAAAGCCAATTCGTGCCTTCCTGCTTTTTGAATAAGGAACTTGATTGTATCTTCAGAAACATATCCGACTTCAACAGCAAAAGGAAGCGCCTTTCCAAATGCAGTTTTCAAATCTGCAATTGTCTTTTCAATGTCAATTTGTATTGTTAAATATGCTTTCTTGTCTTTTGAATCATATCCTGCAAGAGGAACTAGGCTGATTGAGAATGGCTTTATGTCCAGCTTATTCAAAACATCTGCAACAGCAGGAGATATTTTTTCTCCTTTTCTTACAATTATTTTTGGCTCTTTGATGCTGATTTTTCCCTTGTCTATTTGAATCTGAATTCCAACAGCCCCGAGTTCGCTTATTGCCGGCCCTGGAACCAAATCTGTAGGCCCTGCAGGAATTTCAATGTCTTCAGGAGATTCCTGCCCTGCATTTGCTTTTGCGGGACTTTTGCTCTTGACTAACTCTGCAGCAAGTTCAAAGCAGTCCACGTCTGAAAATAAAACAGCAATATTCTCTTTGATTTTTGATTCCATTTCTTTTGCTGCTGTTTCTCCTGAATTGTCTATAGCCATTGTTATCAAGTTTCTTCTTGGAACTTTTACAACTGCTCTTCCTCTTAATTTCTTAACAAGTTCCTGAAACTGCGAAGCAGGAATATTTTTTATAGATACAACTAAGATTGTTCTTTTCTTTTTGATAAGTTCTGTCAGTTCCTTGACTGTTCTTTTTTTCAAGTCTGATGCGTGTGTTTCTGGCTTCATTTTAGTTTTATTTTCTGGGGTTTAGTCATTGTGAATTTCAATTCAATATTCTTTATGTTCTCTTTTCCTTTTGTCATTGCTTTAAGAACAGCATTGTAAACAGTGATTATATTTTCTATAAGCTCCTCGTCTTTCATGCTCTGCTTTCCTATCTGGACTTTTACGCTTGCTTCTTTTATCTTTATCTTGACGCTTGTGTTGATTCTTTCTATCAATTCCTTGATTATCTTGTCGTCTACATTAACCAAAATTCCCAGCTGGGGAGAAGGCATTTTTCCTGTAGGCCCCAACGCTCTACCAAAAGTTGTAGCGACAATCGGCATTAAACTTGACTGGGCAATAAAGAAATCATATTTTCCTGCAAGCTTCTTGACTTCCTGCTTTGTTGAGTATTTCTTGAATTCTGACTTTGTGATTGTGTCAACATTGTCGTTTTTTATCTCCAGAAACCCGCATATTTTTTTGTTCTTTATTTTATGGGGCACAGAAACAAAAAAGTTAAGCTGATTTTTCTTTACATCAAATTTTTGCAGATTTATGATTAAGTCAACCGACTGGTCAAATTTCCTTGCCTTGTCTTTTCTTAATTCTGATAACGCTTGTTTAAGCTGTTCATTAAGTTCTGCCATCTTATTATCTCCTACATTATGCGCAAATAGTATAGAATATATCTATTCACGATGTAGTACAATCGATAAAATCTTGAGATATTGGGGATTTATAAATCTTGTTCTTTGATTTTTGAATCTGCATATCTTTCATCCCAATACTTTGAAAAGGCTAATTCATAAGCCTTAACCTTCTTGTTCAATTCTCTTAATATACCGCTTTCATAGCCCATATAGGTTAATATCTCTCTTGAACTAACGCAAATGTCGTCGAATGTATCTAGCTTTTTTTCTATAATCATCCTGCGGATTAATAATTTATCTGCGACTCCGAGATGAATTCCTGTAGAATTTGATATTATTTTATAAAACAATTTCATTTCCATATATTTAGTTTAAGTCTAACTTATTTATTCTTTCCTATATCACAATAATGCTTAAAAATCGTTTTTATGTTTTTAGGATATGGAGTTTGTTGCACTTTTATCATCAGGAAAAGGAACTTGGGCGCAGGTTTCAGGTTTGATTAAATATGGGGAATGGGAAAAGATAATCCTTCTTGGAGACGATTTCGCAAAGCAGTTTACCTGCGACAAAAAATTTGAATTCATACGCGTTGATTTGACAAAGAAGCTGAAGGATTTGAAAGATGAATTCAGCCAGAAATTAAACGGAAAAATAGACGGAACAGAAGTTGCCCTTTCAATAGCTTCTGGCGACGGAAAAGAACATATGGCTCTAATCTCTGCTCTCATTAATTCACCTGTTGGAGTAAGATTTGCTGCTCTGACAAAAGACGGGGTTGTTGATTTGTAATTAATACTCCTCTTTCTTAATCTTCATATCCTTCTTGTTTTTTCCCAACAGCACAACTCTTGATTCTTTTTTCTCATCAAGCATTTTATATTTTGGAAGAAATTTCAGAATTCTTTTTGAAAAATCAACAATGTCCTGATGATAGGGCATTCTTTCATAACCCAATCTTTCTCTCGCAAATCCTACACTCATAAATCCCTTTATTTCAACAAACATCGGATTTGCTTCCTTAATCATCTCTGCATATTCTTCTGCCATTTCAGGATTCATATTCAAGTTTTTTACAAGATTCATTCTGAAGACAGTTCTTCTTCCTTTTAGTTTTGACATTATTTCCAAACTTTTGTTAAGAAGCTCCCACGCATTCTTTTTTAAGCTTCTGTGAAATTTTTTGTAAAGTTCTTCGTTAGGAGTATTGACAGAGATATATAACTGCGTCGGAAGCTGTTTTGCTTTTTTAAGCTCCTCAAGTTTTTCAGGATACAATCCGTTTGTAACAAGAAAACTTGTCTTCCCTCTTTTTCTAATCTCTTCAATCAGCCCGCCGATATTTTCATAAACCATCGGCTCTCCTGAAAGTGAAATTGCAAACTGCATAGGCTCCTGTGCTTCAAGATATTTTTTCATATTCGCTCTGCTTAACTGTTTTTTCTTTGATTTTTCGTCTCTATTAAATCCAATCAGGAGTTCTCTCTGCGCTTTTATGCATCCGTCAATAATTTCTTTTGGAGAATCAACATTTCCCTTCAGTTCATTGTCAATAGTCATTTCAATTGCTCTCCAGCAGTGCAGGCATCTGTTTGGGCACCACATTACAGCAGGAGACATCTGACAGCATAGATGAGATTTTATCCCGTAGAATTGCTCTTTATAGCAGATTCCTTCATCTAAAAGAGATTTTTTAGTCCATCTGCATATTTGAACAGCAGAATGTTTTCCGACTAAATAATAATGCTGTTTTTTCAAAAGTTTTTTGATTTTATCAGGAATCATAAAAAAAGAAACAGGGGGTAGATTTTAAAGCTTACTTAAACAAGCCAATTGCCCAGAAAATCATCATAACCAAAACTAACAGAAGGAATACATAAGTAACTATCTTGAACATTCTTTTTGCCCATTTCTTGCTCTTTGTGATTGCGAACATTGCAAGATAAAAGAATCTTCCTCCGTCAAATATTCCGACAGGAAGCATATTCACCAATGCAACGCTGAATCCAATTAAAACAAGCCACCATAGGAAATTGTAAATAAATTCAGCAGCTTCAAAATTAGGAGCATAATAAACAGCAGGGTTTTTGAAATTAAACGCGCTCATTAATGTTCCTAAAATTCCTGAACTTTGCCTGCTGATAAATCCAACCCCCAGATAAGACTGGCTTTCATTTAATGGATTTTTTCCTAAAGCAATTTCATAATCTTTGTCTGTCCCATCTTCAAGAATTGTTATTGTGACTTTATCCCCTGGAGAATATTTCATAAGTTCATCTCCAAGTTTCTCCCTGCTTGTTATTGCGATTCCGTTAAGTTTTATGATTGTATTGCTTAAGTTTGCCTTTATTGCAGGAGCATCATCATACAGAAGAACATATTCATTTATTCCTGACTGGCTTTCAAGGAAACTTTCAGTTGCAAAATAGCTTTTATTTCCTGCTTTTATCTCGCTTATCCCTGTTGTGTTTGCGAAATAAAGCAGTTTGTCAAATGCAATATTGCTGACATTTACCTCGTTTATTGAAGTTATTGCAGAAATTCCCACAGCAGAATATGTGTATGTGTCAAATACAACCCCAGAAGGAGTGAAGGCAAGAGAGAAAAATAATACTAATATTCCAAATGATAAAATTGCAATCAGCAGGTTTGCAAATGTTCCTGCGGAAAGAATCGCCATCTGATTCTGGATTTTTTTCTTTTCCATTTTTTTCTCGTCAAGTTCAACAAATGCTGCAAGAAATATTGGAAGAAAGAATGGAAAGAATCCAATCCCTGTGCTTTTTATTCTTACTTTTTTATTTACCGCAAAAATTCCGTGGCTGAATTCGTGGCTTATTGCAACAATTGCAAGAACAATTATCCAATAAATGAAATAAAACGGAGGAAGATAATTGACTTTGAAAATCTGCGGAAGATAAGGAAGCAGAGGTGCTATTGGAGGAATTTTTATCAAGCTTACAATTTCATTATGAAAAATATAAGTCCAGACTATTTTTCCAAAAAGATAAAGCATTGTCGCCATCAGAAAAAATCCAATAATAATTGAGAGATAGCTCAAAAAATTAAGCAGTTTGGTGTATTTTTTTCCAATATGTTCTATTATTCTCATTCCGACTTTTGTTTTATACAGCCACAAAAGCCCTTCTCTTTTCAGATTCTCCCGTCTTTTGTATAAAAAAACAGAGGTAAACACTAAGAATATCACTAATAGCACTATGTCGTAAATCATAAAATTCATTCTATTCCCTCTTTATTTCAGTTTATTTTTTTCTTAGCGGACGAAATGCTTTCTTCTTGCACTTCCTGCATTTGACTTTTCCCTTCAAAACTTTCTGCGAGTCTGCTTTCGCTTTTGTTCTGCAGTTCTTGCACACAAAAACATTCTTGTATAATCTGTTTGTTGCTTCTGGAATTTTAGCCATTGTATTATTGTGAAATTATGCTATTTAAAATATATGATTTTAATTCTAAGATTTCTGCCATCTTATACCTTTCGTTTTATTACTTTAACACCTTCAACATCCCAGTATTCAGCAGTGTCATTTCCCGCCAATTCGCTTTTGATTTCTTCAGGGCAGTCGACTTCAAGAGTCTCAAAATTTTCCAAATCCATCAGGCTTACTTTGTCTCCTACAGAAAGAACCTGCCCCTTTCTTTTTTCAACAAGGGGGATTTCCAGCCTGTCGTGCCCAGGGATTACAAAAACTTTTTTCTGTTCTGAAATTATTCCAACAGCTTCAATTCTGCATTTTGCGTGTCCGTGCTTTCCTGTCTTGCTTGTATCAATCTTTTTTATTGTGCAGGGCTCTCCATCAACAATAATATTAGTTCCGACTTTCGCCTCTGTTGCATTAATTATTTTCAAAACCATTATTAAACAAAAAAAAATACATTTATAAACATTTTTACTCAAACAAATAAAATGGTGCTGCAAAAAAAAGACTTTATTGAGATTGAATTTACGGGAAGAATAAAAGACGGGGAAGTATTTGATTCAAATGTAAAAAAAAATCTGGAAAAATTAAACCCGAATGAAAACCCAAAACCCCTGATTTTTTCTTTGGGAGAGGGGATGTTTCTCAAGGGGATTGATGATTTTCTGATTGGAAAAGAAATTGGGGAATATACAATAGAACTTTCCCCTGAAAAAGCATTTGGGCCGAGAATAAAAGAATTTGTCCAGATGGTTCCTTCAAAATTATTCAGCGGACAGAGATTAAATCCTGTTCCTGGAGCAGTATTCAACTTTGACGGAAGAATGGCAAAAATTCTCTCTGTCTCTGGCGGAAGAGTGATGGTTGATTTTAACAATCCTCTAGCAGGAAAAGCTGTGGTGTATGATGTCAAGGTTATAAGAAAAATAGACGACTTGAACGAAAAAGTAAAATCATTTCTAAATTTCCTTTTCAGAAGAGACATAAAATTCTCTGTTGACAAAGAAAACAAGAAAGTGATTGTTGAAGTTGAGAAAAATCTCTCCCAGTTTGTTGAAATGTTCAAAGAGAAATTCAAGGATGTGATGGGAATGGAGCTTGAGATAAAAGCCGGTGAAAAAGAAAAGCCAAAACAGGAAGCACAATAATTATTCTTCCTTTTTTAGAACGATAATTCTTATAAATCCATCTTAATTCTATTTGTTATGGCAGAAATTTACAAAAAAGGTGCTTCGGCTATGTCAAATGTTTCTGAAGAAGTCAAAGAAATAGACAGGGAGCTTGAAGAACTTATAAAAAAGCAGTCAGCAAAAATAAAAGTTATTGGAGTTGGCGGTGCAGGAAATAATTCTTTAAGCAGAATGAGGGAAATAGGGATAAAAGGAGGGGAATTAATTGCAGTTAACACAGATGCTCAAGATTTGCTGTATGCAAATGCAGACCAGAAAATACTTATCGGGAAAGATTTGACGCAGGGATTGGGTGCAGGGAGCAACCCCAAAATAGGAGAGCAGGCAGCAAAAGAATCAGAATCAGAAATAAAGAAAAAAATTGCTTCAAGTGATATGATTTTCATAACCTGCGGGATGGGCGGAGGAACAGGAACAGGCGCAGCTCCTTTTATTGCAGGGCTTGCAAAAAAACAGGGAACATTAACTATTGGTGTTGTAACACTTCCCTTTACAATTGAAGGAAAAAAAAGAATTGAAAATGCAATGGAGGGGCTTGACAAGATGCAGTCTGTTGTAGACACGCTTATTGTTATCCCCAACGACAAATTGCTGGAATTGGCTCCTGAACTGCCTTTGCATACTGCATTCAAAATTGCAGATGAAATTCTTACAAATGCAGTAAAGGGAATTACAGAATTAGTTACAACAACAGGATTGGTAAATCTTGACTTTGCAGACATTAAAGCAGTGATGGTTGATGGGGGAGTTTCACTAATCGGCTTGGGAGAATCAGATTCTTCCCAGAGGGCAGTTGATTCTGTTGAGAAAGCAATTCAAAATCCCCTTCTTGATGTTGATATTTCGGGAGCAACAGGAGCATTGGTAAATATTGTCGGAGGGCCCGATATGAGCTTGGAAGAATGCAAGACAATAATAGAAGCAGTTGGAAATAAATTAAGCAGGGAAGCAAAGCTAATTTGGGGAGCCCAGATTTCAGATGATATGGAAAAATCAGTGAGAGTTCTTCTTGTTGTTACAGGGGTAAAAAGCTCCCAGATTATCGGACACGAAGATTCAATTGATGACATAAAACACAAGGAAATTGAAGAAGAACTCGGAATTGAATTTTTTGAATAAATAATTTTAAAAACCCATTATGCTGCATAAATTTATGAAAGATATTGATGAAAGGCGTGCATTGCTGATGAAAGTGCATTATAATTATACAGAGCTTAGAGCAAAAAACAGAAATGATGAACTCCTTGGACTCTGCGACTATGATGCCCCTTCAGGAAGGTTGTCAATCAACAGAACTGTAAATGAACTTATTAAAAGATTTTCTCCAGAAAAAAGAGAGCTCAACGACGCACTTAGAAATTATAATGCAAGCTTGGAAGAAGTCATAATGGGAGACAGAATAATACTTTCAGATAATTTGGTTTTCTCAAAAGAAGAACTAAAGGCGCTTAGCGAAGAACTTCCATTTTAATTAATAAGATATATTCGCATACACAAATCTTAAAAAACTATTTTTTAATTCATAAGTTATGAAAAAAGATGAATATAATTCTTTTTTGTCCAGATATGACAAAGGAACAAGATTCGAGATTGTAACGGACAGGGGGAACGGAAGAATGTCATCAGAAGCAACACTAAATTATTCTGACAAGGCAGGAATTATTAAACCAGAATTGGAATTTGACGGAGGGGCAGTATTTAATCCGCGATTAGTAGGTGGGATTGAAAACGGAGTTATTTCTTTAAAACCGCTCTTCAATTTTTCATCAGATAAATCTTAAAAACCCTGTTTCTCTAATTAATATATGAAAATTTTTACTTCACTGAAATCTTTTCTTGAGAAATGCAAAAGAGTTTGGATGGTTCTTAGAAAGCCAACAAGAGAAGAATTCCTCAAGATTGCAAAAGTTTCTGCAGTCGGGATTTTAATTATAGGAATTCTTGGATTTTTAATTTCTATTGTCATAAAGCTTTTTACAAAGTGATTTCTCCTTCAAAAAGTTTATAAACCTGACTTTCAAATAAATTATATCTTTCTAAGATATTATGTCTTAGACGGAGCTAAACAAATAACGACGATAAAATGATTTTTATTGTAAAAGTAACAACAAACAAGGAAGAAAGGGTATTGGACATGATTGCAGAGAGAGCTCAGAAAAAAAATCTGAATGTTTTTGCAGTTCTTCGCCCTCACGGACTTAGAGGATATGTTCTTTTGGAGGCAGAAGACAGGGAATCTGCAGAAGAATCTGCTTTTGATTTGCCTTATGTAAAAGGAATCATAGGAAAAACAATCAACTACGACGAGATAAAAAATATGATTGAACCTTCTGCAACAACTATTTCAATAAAAGAAGGAGATATTGTTGAGATGATTGCAGAGCCATTCAAGAAAGAAAAAGCAAAAGTTTTAAGAATAGACAAGCAGAAAGAAGAAGTTGTAGTAGTATTGCTTGGGGCAGTTGTTCCTTTATCTGTAACGGTTAAACTGGACAATGTCAAAGTAATAAGAAGAGAAGAAGGAGAAGAAAATGCAAATTAAACTTTTGGTTGATGGTGGAGCAATGAAGCCGGGTCCTGCACTTAGCCAGAAGCTCGGCCCATTGGGGATTCCAGTAAATCAAGTTATTCAAAAAGTAAATGAAGCAACAAAGCCTTTTGACGGAATTCAGGTTCCTGTTGAATTGAATGTCAATCCTTCAACAAGAGAATTTGACGTAAAAGTTTTCTCGCCTCCTGTTTCTGGATTAGTAAAAAGAGAATTAAAAATTGAGAAAGGTTCTGGACTTCAGAAAAAAGTAAAAGTTGGAAATGCTTCAATAGAACAAATAATTTCTTTAGCAAATACAAAATCCCAAAACTTGCTGTGCAAGGATTTTAAGTCAGCAGTAAAAACTATTGTAGGAACCTGCGCCAGCTTGGGAATATTAATTGAAAACAAGCCCGCTGTTGAGATAGAGCAGGAAATTAATGAAGGAAAATATGACAAGGAGATAAATGCAATGAAAACAGAAACTTCTCCTGAAAAGAAAAAAGAGCTTGAAGCATACTTTTCAAAGATAAAGAAGGAACAGGACAAGCTATTGCAGCAGGAACAGGCTGCTAAAGCAGCAGCTGAAGAAGCCAAGACAGCTGAAGCTCCTGCCGCATCTGCAGAAAAGAAACCAGAAGAGAAAACTGCCAAAGCTCCTGCCAAGGCTTCGCCGAAGAAATAATAAGAACAATTTATAAATTAATAATTGTTCTTTTTTTTAAGGGGGCTATGGGGTAGTCTGGTAGCCTTCGAGGTTTGGGACCTCGCGACCCCGGTTCAAATCCGGGTAGCCCCATTGCACGAGTGCCGTGCAAGAAATAAAATGCAACGAGAGCAGGCTTGAGTTCGGTAGCTCAATTTAAGGAAGACAAAAAATGCCATCAAAATCAAAAAAAACAAAATCAGCAGGAAGATTCGGAGCAAGATACGGGCGTTCAGTGAAAACTAAATTAGTTAATGTAGAGCAGAAGCAGAGAAAAAAGCAAAAATGCCCATACTGCGGAAAACTTGGAGTGAAAAGAGTTTCAAAAGGAATATGGGAGTGTTCAAAATGCGATAAAAAATTTGCATCAGACATATACTACTTACAATAATAATAAAATGGTTACCTACAAATGTTTCAAGTGCGAGAAGAAAGTTCTTAGTAACAACCTGGATAAGAGATTTGTCTGCCCTTTTTGCGGAAGCAAGATTTTTTACAAGCCAAGAACACATGTTAAGAAAATAAAGGCAGAATAAAAATGGACGAAGAAAAAATTCAGGAAATGCAGCTTCTTGAACAAAAACTGCAGAATACAATTCTTCAAAAGCAGGCGTTTCAGATGGAGCTTGCAGAAACTGCTTCTGCATTGGCTGAATTGGAAAAATCAGGAGATGAAGTCTTTAAAATAATCGGACAGTTGATGATTAAATCTGAAAAGTCAAAGATGAAAGAAGAACTTCTTGACAAGCAGAAAATTCTGAATTTAAGAATAGCCTCTTTGGACAAGCAGGAAAAAATTCTGGCAGAACAATCGGAAAAATTCAGGGAAGAAATAACAAAATATTCAAAAAAATAAATGCATAAAAAAGATATAATTTTTTATTTTATTCTCTTTTCTTTTTAAAACCTCGTCGGTAAAAAAAGAATAGACACACTTTCAAAATATATAAATAAACTTGCGAAATCTTTATAAATAAGTCATATCTAACTTTAATATGGCATTTGATAAATTAAAAAAGGTTTTTAGCGGTTCTCCAAAAAGTTCAGGTTCTGCTGAAGATTATCTTGAGATTGACTTAGAGAAAGAGGAAAAAGAGAGCAAAATATTGGTTAAGCTTTTTGTACTGAAAAAATATGATGATGTAAACCCAATCTTGAATGTTTTGAGAGAAGGCTACACAATTGCAATCATTGACATAAAGGTTTTGAAAAGCAAAGACCCAATTGAGCTGAAAAGAGCTGTTTCAAAAGTTAAGAAAACAGCAGATGCTCTTGAAGGGAACATTGCAGGGTTCGGAGAAAATTTATTGATTGTAACTCCTCCTTTCGCAAAGATTGAAAGAGATACAACTGTAAGCACAGAACCAGAAAGAAAGCCAAATAAGTTTGAATAATTCTTCAAAACCTTTAAAACTTCTGCTTTTCTATTAATTTTATGAAGATTGTTTTTATTCCCGCAAAAATAAATTCAGAGATAGATGCAAAAAAGATGCAGAATCTGAAACTGCCTGTTAACATAGCAATTGCTTATTCTATTCAATATAAGGATATTACATTTAAAATAAAGGAAATTCTATCTAAAAATCATAAAATCACTTCCATAACTCAAGTTTTAGGATGTTCAAAGCCAAAGTTTATACGGGGAACAGAAGCAATACTGCTTGTTTCTTCAGGAAAATTTCACGCAATTTCCCTGTCGGCAGAGACAAACCTGCCTGTTTATGTTCTTGAAGCAGGAGGAATAAAAAAAATATCAAAAGAGGAAGTTGATTCTTTTGCAGTGAGAAAAAAAGCATCTTACTTGAAATTCCTTAATGCAGAGAAAATTGGAATCCTAGTTTCAACAAAGTCAGGGCAGGAAAACCTGAAAAAAGCAATCTCTTTCAAAAACAATCTGAAAAATAAAAAATCCTATTTGTTTATGGGAAATAATATTAATGTAAAAGAATTTGAAAACTTTCCAGACATCAAGGCGTGGGTTAATTCTGCCTGCCCAAGAATGGATTTTGACAGTTCAGCTATTAATATAAGCGATTTGGAGAAGAATTAATTTTATAATAAATTATCCCCCTTTTAAAATAATCATCTCACTTGGACAGCACGTTAATTCTTATTCATTAACTATTTTTTGTTATGATATAAAATTCTAAACGCGTGATTAAACTTACTTTGTTGTTTTGAAAAAGAGGGGATAATAAATTTTCCCTAAACTCTCGCCATTCCAAAAACTGTCTTTATGGCTACAATAATAGTAGCCGGAACAAATAATGCAAGCAGTGCAGCGAATATTGATGATGCAGTGTCTCCTGCTCCGATTCCTATAAGAGAACTAATAACACTTTCCATTCCAAATCTGCTTACTATCACAATTATCGCACCTGTTATGAGAAATGTCTGTGAGTCTCTGCCTGTCGTGTTTATTGAAGCTCCAACAACTATTCCGAGAATAACAAGTATAAAATAAATAAAACTGCTGTATCCTGTCAGCTTTGAAAGGGGAATCAAAGTTGTCAGCAGTCCTGCAATCACAGCAAGAACAACTGCTATAAGAAAAGCCCACGCGCCTATAGAATTCTCTTTTGCCTTCATCATCATATTAAATAGTATGCAGGGAAATATATAAATTTTCTTGCTTCCTCATTCCCTCGTTATTTTCAATAAAAAACGGCATTCCAAATCTATATTTTGCAAAATACAAAACCTTATAAACCATAGTAACTCCGAAATGATTACACAAATGACAAACAAATCATTTACATTTGCGATTTTAAGCATCTTTGCAATGCTGACTCTAATGAGTTTTGCAAGTGCAGCAACATTAACAAATCAAAATCCAACTACTTTTCTAACAACAAGCGGGTCTCACACTCTTACTATTGATGTTACTGGGACTGCTTCAGAAGTTGTTACCTTATCTTTGCCTGATATAACTCAGGATGGGAAGACAATTGACTTCACTGTTGCACCTTCTGTAACTATTGTAGCAACAGGGGTTGCTCAATCAATAACAATTAGCTATACTGTTCCTACTGACTTCGTATTCAATTACGGAAAAACTTACTCTACAATTTTAACTGCTACAGCAGCTTCAGGAAATACAAGCCAAACTTTTTCTTTCCCTGTTACTAATCCTACAAAATACACAGACAACGGAGATTTAAGTATAACAATTGATGACTTGTCTGTTAAAAATGGATTTGGAAAAGATGATGATTGGTTCCCTCTTGATGATGTTAATGCAAAAATAGTTGTTGAAAATAGCGGAACAGACAAGATCAAGAATATAGTTGTAGAATGGGGATTATATGATCAGAATACAGGAAAATTTGTTATGAAAGAAAAGGAAAGCGATTTCAACTTAAATGACGGGGATGACAAGACATTAAACATTCCTTTCAAACTTGATGAAGTGAACAAATTTGACAATAGTGATACTTATGTGTTCTACGCTTGGGCTACAGGAGAAGACGAAGCTCACAGCGATGATAAAACTTCAACTTATGATTCAGCTTCTATTAATATGATAAATGATGAAAGCGATTTTGTTGTTCTTGGCAATATTCAGATTTCAGATTCTGTCTCATGCGGAGATGATGTTCATATCACAGCAGATGTCTGGAATATTGGAACAGATGACCAGGACAAGGTTTATGTAATCATATCTGAATCTACTTTGGGAATAAATCAAAAGGTTTCTATTGGGGATATAAGTTCTTTTGACAATGGAATCTTGGATGCAACCATAAAAATTCCCCAGGATGCTGAATCAGAAAAAAATTATGTCCTAAAACTCTCTGTTTATGGAGAAGACGGGCTTTATCAGAATGATTATGACGATTCAAAATCTCAATCTGATGTTTGGTTTAAAGTTTCAGGAACTTGTTCTGCTCCTGTAACAATTGCAGCAAGCTTACAGTCAGAAGCAAGAACAGGGCAGGAATTGAAAGTAAAAACAACTATTACAAACACAGATTCAAAAGCAGGCAATTTCACTCTTGATTTGAGCGGATACTCTTCTTGGGCAGAATTAGTAAATGTTAATAAAACTTCATTCACGGTAAATGCAGGAGCATCCCAAGATGTTATAATTACATTCAAAGTAAACGATGATGCTTCTGGAAGCCAGAATTTCAATATAGGATTGCAGGAAGGAACAAAGACATTTTCACAGCAGGTTTCTGTTCCATTGACACAGTCATCAGGATTTTCATTGTCAGGAATTACAGGCTTGTTTACAAGTGGGAATAAGCTGATTTGGGCAATCGGTGCATTGAATGCGATTTTGATATTAGTCATCATTATTGTAGCAGTAAAGGTTGTAAGAAAGAAATAAAATGAACAAGATAAAAAGAACATTAGCTGGATTGTTATCTCTTCCTATAATGGGATGTGCTTCTTCTTTAAGGCCTGTTGGAAGCATTGACATTGCTTATGTTCCTGAAAGAGTTGATTCATCTTCTTCCTATTCTAATGAAATAAAAGTAGCTTCAGAATTGGGAATGGCATTAAGAGTTGGGGAAAATTTTGACTTTACAATAGGCGGAGAAGGAAAATTATTATTGACTCCTTTTGCAGATTCAGTAACAAAAATTATAGATTTGCAGAATTGCGGAATCTACGCAAAAGCAGACATAGGAAAAAATCTTGAACTTTACGCAGAATACTCTATTAATTCACCTGTAAATGGAGAGCCATTGACACTTACAGGTGCAAACGGAAAATCCCACGCAATAAACTACGGCGAACTTGCAGAAATTGGTTTTTTGCTTGACTGGAAAAAATTATCAGGATGGAAATTTCCTTTATTAGGACTTAACCTTTCATTAAGCCCGGCCGTAAGTATGAGTGCAGCTTATGTTCCTGAAAGAGTTGATTCATCTGCCTCTTATCTTAATGAACTTGAAGCAGGGATAAATGCAGGAATGACATTAAATATAGGAGAAAATTTTGACTTTACAATAGGCGGAGAAGGAAAAGTTTTTATTAATCCTCTTGCAAATTCTGTTACAAAAGCAGTAGATTCCCAGGAATATGGGATTTATGCAAAAGCAAATATAGGAAAGAATTTTGAACTTTACGCAAAATATTTTATTGATATTCCTGTAAGCGGGGAGCCATTGACACTTACAGATGCAAACGGAAAATCCCACGCAATAAACTACGGCGAATCAGCAGAAGCAGGAATTAAATTCACCTTCTAAAAATTTTATTAATTATTCTCTCGCTGAATTTTTCTTCGTTCTCTAATCTTACAATAATAAGCCCTATTATATACCCGATTAATGCTCCTAAGATTACATCGCTGAAGAAATGCAGTCCGAAATAAACTCTTGAAAATGCAATAAGCACAGCGAATATTATCCAGAACTTTTTTAATCTTGGAAACTGCTTGGCTAAAATGGGAATAGCGCAGAATGCAAACATGCTTTGGAAAGAAGGGAAAGAATAATTCCATACTGCAAAACTTGCTTCCTGCAGTCTTGGAAGAAGTGAAACAATCCCTAATTGGAAAGGACGCAGCCTCTGAATTGTAAACTTCAGCAAAAAGCTGACTATTGCAGAAATTCCAAGACAGCTCCACAAAGGAATAATC
The DNA here is from genome assembly GCA_902386025.1 of uncultured archaeon. Taxonomy (GTDB): domain Archaea; phylum Nanobdellota; class Nanobdellia; order Pacearchaeales; family GW2011-AR1; genus RBG-13-33-26. The sequence continues at coordinate 189,486 of CABMHR010000001.1, forward strand.
CATCTTCTTTTATTCTCTCTCCATAAAAAAAGAGCAGTCAAGATAAAGAAGATTAATATCTCTGAACTTAAGTAAGTTATAACAAGAAAAAATTTGTCAAGGAAATCATTTCTTAAAAGAGAAGCGTATTCAGACAGCTTGACATCAAAATAAAAACTTATAAGGATAAGGAATGCAAACACAATAAAAAGTATTGCTCTTTTATTTTTTTTCATACTCTTATTAACAAAAAATTATTTAAATAGATTTCCTCTTTGTTAGTTATGAAGAAAGAGGGAAATTCTGCACTGAATATTTTTTTGAGATATGCAATTATGATTTTATTCGGAATTTTAAATGCAGGTTTTTTTTATATTATCTTCACACCTCTTACAATTTATCCTGTTTATTTTTTGCTGAAGATTTTTTTTGGAGCATCTCTTATTGGAAATGTCCTATTTGTTCATAATTTTCCTGTTGAAATAATAGGCGCGTGCGTCGCAGGTTCTGCTTATCTTCTGCTCTTGGTTTTAAATCTGTCAACTCCCAAGATAAAATTGTCAAGGAGAATCGGGATTTTCTTTTTTTCATTTTCTCTTTTGCTGGCGGTTAATGTGTTGAGAATTTTTACACTTTCAGGAATATTGGTTTCAGGAAGTTCATTATTTGACTTGGCGCATAAAATATTCTGGTATGCAGGAAGTATTTTGTTTGTTGCAGGGATATGGTTCTTGAGTGTTAAGTTATTTAAGCTGAAAGAAATTCCATTCTATTCTGATATAAAATATCTTTGGAATAAGCTAAGAAAAGATATGAAGAAATCCAAGCATTCCAAGAAGCATTAAAATTATATTGCTTGTCCTTGGTTCAGTTTTGTATTCACTTCAGATAAAGCTTCAAGCATAAATCTTTCTGTTGTATCTAAAATCTCGCAATTTTGGACATTAATATTATAGCAAGCAGGCCCTGATTTGTCGATTAATGATTCATTTCCTTCTCTGATATTTAGAAATCCATATCTTCCTTGTGAATCACAGCTCGCATTCACGTCTTTTATCATATTTCCCCCAATAACTTCATATAATCTTAATAAGTTAGCAATTGCTATCATTCCGTCTCCATTGCAGTTAAAACTGCTGCTTAAATTTATTACATTTTCCTTTTTTAATTTTATAACCCCCTGAAATGGAACAGAATCTTCCAATTTTCTTGGGTCTTTTCTGAAATAAAAATTATAATCTGCTTCTTTCCCTGTTTTTGAGCTTCCAATGACAAATGCTCCGCTTTCATTGATAATGCCCGGAACAGATGTTCTATACAATGTCAATTGTCCGACTTTTTCAGTTGCAAATTTTACTCCTTTAACTTCAAAATGATTAAAAGAATAATTAATATACCAAACTGCAGCAACCATCAAAACAAGCCCAAGCATTACTGCTCCAAGAGTTATAAAAATCTTAGTTTCTTTTTTAAGCTGGTTTTTTGAAACTATTTTTTCCTCTTCAATTCCTTTGGAAATTATTGTCTTTTCCTTCCCTTCTTTTTCAACATCAAAAATCTCCTTGACTTCTTCCTTGATTAAGTTCTTTTTTGGAATATCTGATTCGCTCTTTTTTGCTTCTTTTCTCTTTTTTTCCATTATGTAAATTCCTTTTTTACTTATCCTGAATTTTCTATTCAGTCATTTTAATAAATTTGGATTGCTGTTTATAAGGTTTATTGTATTCCAGTTATCTTATACAAAAAACTATCACTTAGCTTGATTAAATCTTCGCTTTTCCCCTCGATAAAAACACAGCTTTTATTCTGGCTTATTCCTATATTGCTGCTTTTTCTTATTACTATAAAATTATCATCGCAGGTTTTTGCAGGCGCATTTTCTGCGCATTTGTCTGCTTCAAGACACGCTTCCTGCACTCTCTGGACTATTTGGTTCTGATAAAATAAATTTCTGTAAATTTCTGTTCCTGCTTCTGAATTTTCTGTATAAATATACAATGGCTTTCCCTGATAACTGCTTAATGGATTCAAGACAGAATTTGTTTTTTCTGCTTCATTTGGATTATACTGGAAAGAAAACTGGAAACTGCCTGCATTGGTGTTCCATAATCCTGATGTCTTTGTGAATTCAAATCCATTATATTTCAAGCTTGTTGAACTGCTTTTATTGCTTCCGCTTAAAGAATATCCAATAGTGCTCAGCGCCATGACTAATATCAGAATTCCTCCGATAATCAGCTGATTCCTTCTTCTCTTTTTTTCAACTTTTTCCTGCGAAATTATCTTCCTCATCAATAAAAATATTTTTCATACTATAAAAAACTTATGAAACACCAGATTAGTTTTAATTTAGTTATCACTAATCTCTAAAAAAAAGAAAAAGAAAAAATAAAATAAAAAATTGTTTTTATGCAACTACAAGTGTAGCAGTTGTAGCAGAAGTACCTTTGTATTTCTTTCCAACTGTTGTATCTACAGTTTGTGTTCTTAAGTAAGTAGCAGCATTTACAGTATCAGCAGCTTCATAACCCGCAACGACTAAAGCAACTTTCCCTGTTGAGTAAGTGCTTGCTAAACTTTGGATCAAGAATTGTCCTGAGCCAATGTCTGTCTTTGTTGTGAAATCGCTTCCACAAGTGCTTCCTAATAAATTAGCAGCAACAGAGTTAATACAGCTTCCACCAACAACAATCAAGTTCTTTGAACTTACAGAGCTAACTTCAGAGTCTTTTACAAGAACATCTCCAAGTTGTGTTGCTCCTCCTGTTGTTGAGCTTACAGATATGTCTCCACTATTAATGTATACTAATGGATTTGCAATGCTCTTTGGTATTGAAGCTTCTATGCTTACTGGTGAATCTGCAGGGTCTGTGCTGATTATATGTTGTCCGTAAAGTCCAATATACTCTTGTACATTTGAATCATCTGGACTAGTTAACCATTTGCTTGTTCCTGCTTGAGTGACTTTTGCATCTCCAGAACTGTTTGTAACATTTACATAGAATACTGCTCCTTGGTTAGGAAGAGTGAACTGATCGTCATCTCTTGTTGTATCATCTATTGTTACATTTAAGCTCCAAGGGTCTGATACACTTGAGGTACCCACCGTATTGGTAGGATCAATTATCTCATTAACAAAGGTAGCATTTTTATCTGTTATATTAATCAACGTATTGTAATACGTTCTAATATAATTAGATACGCTTGCATTGCTTAAATCAGTAGTTGATTCTTTACTTCCATAGTCCCCGCTACTGAATGCAATTAAACAATCATTAGCGCTTGAACAGCTTGAAGCATTTATGAAAGTAAAGTCTGCTCCAGCTTCTTGCAATGTACCATGTCCCATAGATCCAGCTGCTGTAGTCATAACTACATCTCTATCTACTTGGTTTGAACCAGGGTTTAGAGTAAAGTGGAATACGGGATTAGTATCTGTAGTTTTATCTGCTCCTTTATATTGAATCACAACTGTTTTAGCATTACTTGTAGGAACCTTAGGATTTCCAGTGTTTAGAATGACATAATCATTCTTTGAAACATTTTGGAAAGTTGAAAGCAATACTAAGCTTTTGTCTGCATCAGCTCCACCATAGACTCCTGAAGTATTTGTGTATAATACAGGCAATTCAACTTTATCCCCATTGTAGTTTACAAAATCAAGGGTATATTTTTTGTCATTTCCAGAAACTTTAAAGCTAATATTTTCATAACTTTGAGCTTTTAATCCTGCAAATGATATATCCCAATTCTGTCCAACTAATACTTCTGGTTTATCCAAATCTGAAGCCTGGCTTAATTTCTTTCCAACTGGAACATATAAGTCATCTTCTGCAGTCATGTTAATTGCAATTTGGCTGATGGATACATCAGACACATTGCTTGCAGTTATATCAACATGTGCATCGCTTACTGTTTCTCCATTTACAACCATTGCAGAGTTATTGTTCAATTCAAGTTTATCTGCTCCTATGTAGAATACAGCATTATTATCTGCTCCAGCAATACCCTGATAAGTTATATCAGTTACAGCTAGATATTTTCCATTGGCTAATTTTTCAATATCGCCTTTGTCCATCTTAGCTGTTGTTTCAGTTCCACTTGCTGAAGTAATAGTGAACTTTGCTTCAGTAGCACTTGTAACTTCTGCACTAACAGTATATTCTCCTATAGTTAATGGTGTTGCACGGGCAGTTCCTGTTAAAGCACCGCTCATTAAAGTCAAATCTACACCTTTTGAAGTCATATAAGCACTTGTTATAGTGTAAGTTTTTCCCAAAAGAGTTATTTGTTTGTCCTCTATGTCTGATAATTTGTTGTCTGCTGTGTCAATATCAGATCCTAAAGCAGTACCAAAACTCATAACATACTTTGCAATCTGTTGTCCGCTTGGTATCTTAAAAAACAATCCTAAAGCATCTGTATCTGGGTCTGAAGTGTAGATAACTCTACCTGGGTCGGATAAATCAGTTGTTTCAAAATAGAGATACTGCTTGTAAGTAGAATCTCCTTTCTCGTTAGAGAGAGAACCATCTGCTAAAATAGCTAAGTCGCCAGAACTAATATATGAAGTAACTTCTGCTATAGATTCATTAATCTCCAATATATCAGAACTTGTTCCAACCTGCCAAGCATCTCCGCCAGTTACAGTAGTGCTTCCGCTTGTTCCAGTCATATATGATTGCAAGTTTGACTGAATGTTTCCTGCCTGAACTAAATCAAGTGAAGAAACACCAGAACCTGTACCATAAACAACAGCGACATTTGCAGCTCCTCCAGCAACGAAAGGTGCGGGATAATTTGCAGCTACAGCAGTGCCCATAGTTAATCCTACCATCAATGCGCTAGCAGCGATTGCCGTTACTTTTTTAAAATTTAATCTCATTTTTTTAACCTCCTTTCAACTCTATTTAATATGTTGTCTATGACAACCTCTCCTCTCAACCGATGAGATAGGGTAACCCATCCTGTCGAGATGAACATGAACGCCCTATTAGAACACTCAATAACGAGTGTTAAAAGAAAAAATTCATTTTGCTTTAAAAAACTTGTTGTGATATTTTCACTTACCCTATCAAAACTATGTAGTTTTACTACATTTATTTATAAAGATGGTGATATCACTCTAATATGATTACACTTATTGAGGGTTCTGTGAGAAAGATTTATTAACATATATTCTTTTTGCAGAATATATAACTAAATATATCATACTCTCTGATTATATATATCATAGATATATTATTAAAAAAAACATATATTGGTAAGAAGGGATGGTAACAAGGGAAATAACAATAAAAGAAGCAAAGGGGGCATTTTCTATATTTAAGAAGCCCTCTAAGGGGAAGGAAGAATATGATTTCTCTGGGATATCTGCATTGAGGCAGGTGCTGGGCAATGAAAAAGCGAGGATATTAAGCGTCATAAAAAATGACAAGCCGAGTTCTTTATATGATTTGTCCAAGAAGCTTGGCAGGAATTTCAAGTCTGTTTACGCTGATTCTAAACTGCTTGAAAGATTTGGTTTTATAGAACTGGCTGAAGAGAAAGTAAATAACCGGACAAGATGCAAGCCAAAGATAGTAACAGATACCATAACAATACAAATTAAGATTTAACTGTAAAGATTAAGGGAAACCTGATAGTCTGTTCCTCCTCTTGTAAAGTCCTGAAATGCCCCCTGATAACTTGCTGTTTTATTCCCGCCTTGGAATTTTATCTTTTCCTGCTCATCTGCTGTAATTTTAAATTCATATCCTTTTACTGCACTCTGGGTTCCAACATTCCATCCTTTTGTAACCATATTGCCTAAATTAGATTTTAATACATCACAGCTGTCTCTTCCATCAATGCATATATCTCCATTCTCGCAGGAAATTATCAATTCCTGCACAGGAAGAAATCCTATCTGGCTGTCGCAGTCTGTTGTATACTGCAGGCTTGATTCTATAAAACTTTCAATTTCAGAATCTTGAACAATAGTCTGATCAGGAGTTTTTATCAAAAAACTAAGCAGGATTAGAAGGATTACCCCCACAATTACTACAATCACTGCAAATCCAACCATCTCCTCTTGCGCTAATTTATCTCTCATTGTGTTTTGTCCTCAGAACTAACCATTAATCTGGCAAGTTCGCATTTATCATAAGCTCCTGTCCCGCCTGATTTCTTCCTGCACAGCGAGATAAAACTTGAACTGGAAGGCAGTGTTTTTACATTCTTGTCAAGGATTTTAAGAACCCCGCAATTTGGATAATTTTCCATATTGCATTCTATATTTCCAGAATCAGGATAAACTTTCCTTATTTCTATTTTTGCAACACCCCAGAAACCAGAAAATTTATCTTTATTTTCTGAAAGAATTATAACTTTATCAAAATCAACGCAGTCTGTTCTGCTGCTCCCAAATGCATTTTCGCAGGATAACTCTGGAGAATTTGCAAGTTTTGATACAAGAAGAGTAGCTTCTTTTTCTGCAAGATTTGTAGCTGTTTTCTGAAGATTCTGCATTATTATGGATAGAAAAAACAATCCGACAAGAACAAACAGGAAAGTAACTGCTATAATCATAAAAACCATCTGCTGTATTTTCATCTGAGCCGAGCGATTTCGCGGTATTAAGGCACGTGTCATGCAAGCGAAGTCGGGAGTAGAGCGATTTCGCGGTATTAAGGCACGTGTCATGCAAGCGAAGTCGGGAGTTTTTTTGTTTACCATAGCAGGCAGTCTCCGGCATTATTTATTTCAGTTATAGCATCTGCTTCTGTCTTGACAATTCCCAATTCAGAAGAGCTTGTTAAATCTCCTGCAAGCTGGCTTAATTCATCCAAACTTCCTCCTGCATTGTTGTCACATCCTTCTTTCTGGATAAGCATCCCTTTGTCTTTATACAGCAGAGAAATTTCTTCTAATCTAAGCATTAATCTTTTTATCTGGCATTCATATGCATCTTTGTCTGAAAATATTGCAGCATACATCAATGCGCTTGTCCCTTCTCCTGTTTCAGCAAAATACATAATTTTTCCGTCTTTCTCAACAGATTCAGAAGACAAGTCAACATTTATGTCGCAGTTTTCATTGTTGAAGCATATTCTTATTCCATTCTGGGCGCAGTTGTCTATAAGCAGATTGCTCTGGTTTAAATTGAATATTTCCTGGCTTATCTCTTCAGGAGCGTCGACAAAGCAGTAGCTTTTTTTTGAAGAAGTCATGTAAATCAAGTCTGCAATTTTGAATGGGAAATCAAAGGGTTTTGAGAAAATGTAAAATGTTTTTCCTTCTGTTTCATTGTCTGAGAAAATATATTTGTTTTCAAAAAAAATGTTCACGTCGGTTTTTACCCATTTGTTGAAGCTTTTTTGCTCCAGTTGTATTCCCTGCTTCCCAAAATTCCCCGCACTGTCGCAGATGTTATGAATTCTTGTCTCTGTTGGGATTGTTATGGAAGTTGTCTGCGCTGTTTCGTAGCTTGTTTCCAGAGGATTTAACAAAGCATCTATTTCCTTTCCTGTCTTAGCGCTTACTGTTTCCTGCCCAGAATTAATTAATTTTGAACTGAAATAAATAGCAAGAAAAATTATGACAATTCCCGCAATAAGAGCAAACAGCCAGCCAAAAGAAATTTCAAGCGCCCCTTTTTTTTCTTTCATAAATAAAAATACCGAATATAACTTATAAATTTTCCTAATATTTTTTTCTTTCTTATTCTCTTGCCCCTTTCTATCATTGTAGGTTCTTTTTTAAAAGAACCTCATTATCTTGTAATAGTTACTAATGTCTCCCCGTAATTTTTTACAATATTCATGCTTATTTTTCCCTTGACATTCTGGATGCAGAATGGATTTTCATCTTTGATTGTTTTTGCAATATCAATATTTTCAATTTTCTTTCCTGCAATTATGCTTTTGGAGGTGAATTTCATATTTTCAAACTCATCATTCTGAAAACATACAGAACTAATCTTTGTGGGCAGAGAATATTTCACGCTTTGGCTTCCTTCGCTGCTCTTCCACATTTTGTTTACATCTTCCTGAAAATTTTGCGAGAAGGTTTGTATCTGCACATCCTGCTGCATATTCAAAAATTTTGTTATAGCATAAAATCCAAAGACAAGAAAAACAATTATAAGAATAATGGAAAAAATCATTCCGAATGATAAATTCATCTGTGCCGAGCGATTTCGCGGAATTAAGGCACGTGTTATGCAAGCGGGTTCGCGAGTTTTCTTATCCATCATTAAAAATGCCGAATATAACTTATAAATTTATCGAGACAATCCTTTATTACTATTTTTTATTATCAACATCTTTTGAAGACAATCAATCATACCTGCTCGTAACCTCTCGCAGATTTTTGTTAAATTTTATACACAGAAGTTAAATCCAATAACATCTCGTGGCAACCATAAAAATCTCATGCTGTTTAAATCTTCTTTTTAATGTCTCTTTATATTCTTTTAATTCCTTTATCTTTGCAACATTGCAGATAGTCATCTTATCTTCTGAATCAATTAAGATAGTATAAACAACTGTTTTATCATTATATCTCTTTTTGTTATTTGGATTTATCCAAGAACCAATTATAGGGGTGTTGGTTGTATTTATCCCACCTGCCATTTTTAATAATTCTTCATAAGTATCAAAGAAAGATTCCTCTGGAATTTTCCCTCCCCCGTCTTCAAGGTTAAAATTAATAGGTAATTGTATATCTACTTTAAAATGAGTCATTATTCTTCTTGATTTATCGGTAATTCAGTAAAAGAAATATTATTATCACTCAAAATTCTAAGAAATCTTTTTTCTACAATAAACTCGTCCTGTTTGTCTGAGTAAGTATTTCCATTAGTCATTAACAGATAAAATCCCTTTATTTTATTCTCTCTTGAATGATTAATTTTTATTCTTACATAAATATGTTCATTTTCATTGTTAACACAAGAACAAATTTCATCAGGCATATTTTTTAAACCTCTTTTTTAATATAAAGATATGTATAATAAACTATATATTCTTTTTGGATTTTTCTAATTAGTAAGAACTGACAGGCCTTGCAATCAAGCTGCATTCAGCAGGAGATGGCTGGTTTCCAAATTCATCCTTGCACTTTATGTAGAATATGCTGTTAATATTCCAGTCTGTTGAATGAGCTAAATTATCTGCGGTTGTCATCTTTAGCCCGTCTTTAAAGTCATATCCGCAGTTGGTTGTGTCATAAACGCAGTCTGCTTTCTCGTTTGTTGTAATTTTCAGCTGATTGACGTCGTTGTAAACTCTTGTAACTATGGGGGCAGTTGTATCTGTCTTGACTGTAAATGTTGTTGCTTGTGTCTGGCAGTTTAATCCGCTGTCACAGCATTTTATTGAATAAGTATAAGTTCCTGAATCCAGCCATAAATCCTGTGAATGCTGATAAGAATCTGTGTTGGCAAATTTGGCGTAAATTGTTTCTGATGATTCTTTGAAGAAGCAGGCTGCTTCTCCGTTTTGATATCCTGCAGAAGTTACTGCTTCTAACTTAACGTGGACGCTTTGAGTTGAATCTTTTATTGTTGTTCCGTCTAAAGGAGCAATGCTGTTAATTACTAAATCTCTTGTTCCGATTAGCTTGTAAACATAAGATTGTGTCATTGCTGTTCTTTCTGATTCTTTGTCTGTTCCCTGCTTTGAAGGATAGCTCTTGCATCTAAAGTAAAAGTTATTTTCAACTTCATCTCTTATTCCTGTTAATGTAGTTGTGCATTTGTAGAGCATATTTGCGCTTATTTCTGTGCTTTCCTGTGCGCAAGTCATTGTATTAGTCATTGCATCATAACTCTCGTCGTTGTGGCTCCATTTGCAGTCTGATGGCTTGTCTGTATAAACATCAACTGATTTTGAAGTAACTCCTTTTTGTGTTGGCGCTCCGTTGGATGGGTTTGTCAGTTCAACAGAAGGGGCAGTTGTATCTGGCTGGCTCTGGACGCAGTATTTGAATACAAATGTTCCGGCAGTTGAAACTCCATTCTTGCTCTGGCATCTTACATAAGTTTCATAATTTCCTCCATTTTCTATTTGAACTCCCTCGTCGCTTAACTCGCTTGTTCCTGGATGGAATGAAAGGATGCTGTGATTTTCTATGAAATGTCCTTGGCTGATTAATCCGGGATTTGTCATACTGTCAAAAGTGCTTTTTCTGACAGTGTCAATTCTGCATTGTCCTGGCTTGTCTAAATTTATTCCGTAAGTTATTTTTTGGAATGGAAGTGCGCATCCGTCGCTGGTTTCTGTGTTGATTATTTTCACTCCCTTGTCAGATGCAGATGTTGTTGCAGGCTCGTATTTGAATCCTTCCTGCAATGCTCCTTCCCATGCAGACATTGTAGGAGGTGTGACATCATTTCTATTATTGAAATAACATTTCTCTTCGCTTGTTCCTTCATTCAGCAATTCACAATTCTGCCCCAAGCTCTCGCATTTGTATTTTGTGCAGGGCAATTGTCCTGTATTGCATTTCTCGCAGTTTGCTCCGCCTGTTGCAGGCTGCCACGAGTTGCAGGTATATTGAACTGCTACAACTTCTCTTTCTCTGTGAAATATTACAAAGAGGATAGCAGAAATTCCAAGTCCAATCAATCCTCCTACAAATCCTGTAAATAAGAAAGTAGTATCTTTTCCAATAACACCCAATCCAAATAATAATGTTTCAATTGCAGAACCTGCTGCATATCCTATTCCTAATACAATTCCTGCATCACTCCATGCCTGAGGATCTGGATTTCCAGGGATAGTGCTTATTCCCCATAATCCTGCCCAAAGTCCAACAGCAATAACAGAATTTCCAACTATCGCCCATATTCCTCCGTTGTTAAATATATTGCTTAAAAAATTTGGTGCTTCATCTTGAGTGTATCCCTTATATCCTGTTCCAGGAGATGCACTATTTGGATTTGTATTCCCTTGTTGTTGTGAAGTTAAATCAGTTACAGCTGTTTTCGCTTTTCCATACACATCTAAATAACCCCCTGCTAAACTAGCCATATCAACAGCTGATGGGGTGCTGGATGGTTCTTTTGATGTTTCCTTTTCCCCTATCAAGTCTAATTTATCACAACAAACACCATTTCCATTTAACTCTATAAATCCTGTTCTAACATTACAAGAAGTTCTAGTAGTCCCATATTTTGCATTTAAATCAACACACTTATTTTTATCTACGCAACTTGCTCCAGAATTGCATTTTTTATTTGCCTCTTCATTATTGTTTGTTCCAGTTCCAGTGGTTGCTGTTCTTGGATTTATTGTTAAAGTAAAAGATTTTGTATCTGTTCCTTTAATTTTTTGGCTTCCCCCCCCTGCAGAACAATATGCTTTTGCAGTTACAGAGAAACTTGTAGAGCCTGCATTTTTTACTCCCCCCAATGAATAAAATTCCCCACTAAATTGATTATAGTCTATATTATGGCCTGCACTTCCAATAGTGCTTGCTGCGTTTGAAACTTCCCAATGAACTTCGCACCCGCTTAAACTATATATAGACTTTATATTTGTGGTTAATGTAAAAAGAGTATCTTTTTGTCCAACAGTTACAGAAGGTGAAGCAGAATTTATAGCAAATGATGTTGATGAAGTTGTTGATGCTTCTGGGTTAATTATTGTTAAAGCAAAAGTTTTTGGATTTGATACATATAATGGATTATTCCCTTCACTTATTTGTGTTTGAACTTTAAAAGTATATGTTCCTGCTGTTGTTGGTGTCCCAGAAAGAATCCCCGTTTCTGTATTAAAAGATAATCCTGGGATTATTAATTGAAAATTCTCTGGAGTCATTATTTTCCATTCATAATAAGCAAGAGAGGGTTTATACTTTGTTCCATAATTTACACTAAGTTGAAGAGAATATCCTGATTTACCTGCTTCCCATATTAATTGTGAATCTGTTACATCGTTTATGTCTATGGATGAGGCAGTAGCACTCACGATTTTGAATTCATTCCCAAGAAGATAAGCGAAAGCAGCGATGCTGACAACTAAGATAAAGATTTCAAATATTGACATTCCTTTTTCTGCTTTCCTCTTCAGCGAACTTTTGTTTTTTATTTTATCCATTTTCCTGTATTTTTATGCAGTTCCTGTGCTCAAGTTTGTTTTTGTTATGCTTTCCTGAACATTCCCCTTTGCTCCTGCATAATTTGTTTTGTCTCCGCAGTCTCCTAATTTAGTGCAGATGCTGTTCATCTTGCTTGCCCAGGTTTTTCCTCCGTCGTAATTTCCATTTGCGTCATTTACGCAAGAGCAGTTATTTCCATTCCACCATAAATTATTGAGATCAGGCCCTTCGCATACATAGTTGGAGTTTATTATATCCTTCTTCATCTGAACATAGCATAAAGTATTCGCCAGCTGACAGGAATCTATTGCATCTGTTGTTCCGTCTCTTGCAAATCCTGGCTGGATTTTTGGAACGCACAATCCTGCAGAGCTTGAATTGACAAGCTTTCCTTCTTCAACCGAATAAGAATATCCGCTGCTTGCTATCCAAGAGCAGTCTCTTACATTGACATCATTGCAGTCTTCTTCTTTTGTTTGAAGTATGCAGTCCTGCCAGACATTTGCCCTGCAGTTTGCAGACATAAAAGGGCTGTCTGTTGTTCCTATGTCTGATTCAGAGCAGACTTTCTGCCTTGTGGAATCGCATTCTTCCATTGTAACTTCTCCATTATAGCACATCATTCTGAAAGAAGTTGAACCAGGAGAATTTTCATTCCCTGCCTTCGCATCTGTTGCACACCAAGTCTCTCCGTGTTTTGGCTTTCCTGTTCCGCTGTAAATTCCATTGTAGCTGCTGCAGTCAAGGCTTCTGCATAAATTATTTCCCACACTCACAGATTCTCCTGCTTTTTTTGTCTGACACATGCTTCCAGAATAATAATCGCAGTCTCCGCAGGTTGCAGAATTTTTATTTCCGGGATTGCTTGCAGCAGTGCAGTCTGGCTTTTGTATTGTTGTCCAATAAGGAACACTGTCTTTTTTGCTCGCATCATAAATATTTGCAAGATTTCCGCAGGTATCTGTAAAATAAACATCATCTCCGCTGCATATTGTGTTTGCACTCTTTGCGCATATTGTTCCAAGTTCAGGCGCACTGCATAAAAATCCCTCGTGGAAAGATACATCTGACAATGTTTTTGCATTATTCTGGCAGTTTTCTTTTGTTGTCATCTCGCAGGTTTTTGCAGAAGTTTTTGCATCAGTATAAACACACGCCCCCTTTGCATTTGGGTTCGCGCTTGCGAGGCAGGTTAATTCATCATTTATATTCGCATTCCAGTTAATTGTTAATCCGTATGTTGAAGCCATCCTGTTGCACGCAATCTGTGTTACAAATGCAACCTGATCTCCGAGAAGACAGCATCCCAAACTGCACTGGGATAAATCGCTTTCTGATTTATCGCTCCATATTCCTCCGTTGTTTGTGCAGACGCTTTCTGTTGAAGCAATGCAGGTTCCTTCCTTCTGGTTGATGCAGGTTCCTGTTTTGCAGTATGAAGTTGATTCGCATCCGGCAGAAATTGCATTATACGACGGATTGCATTCTGATTTTGAACTTTCTTCCTGGCACCATGCTCCAGAATTTGTTTTTTCACAGCAGTAATTTGCAGAACTTGCAATTCCAATTAAAAAAATTCCTAAAATTAAAAACGAATAAATTATTTTTCCTCTTTTCATTTTATGATGTTGCATATCCCGCAGCCCATATCTGGCTCTTTGATGCAAATTCAAATTTATTTCCTGTATTTCTGTCTGTTATTGAATATATTTTCTCTCCGCTGTCTCTCAAATCTTTTTCAACTTTCAAATCGTGGTAATACGCCATATAAGTTGTTACTTCTGCATCTCCGTAGGCAACTTCCCACTGCAGTATGCTATTAGCTATTGCAACTAATTCATAAAGATTATTGTTCAGAATTACAACAAATGAATCATATTTCTGCGTGTCTCCTTTTGTCAATGTCAGTGAGTAATTGAATGTTGAGACAATTCTCTTCGGAAGAAGTTCAACTGATGTAGCTCCTGATTTCAAATCAACGCTGTATCCCTGACTTTCATAGCTGGATTTCATCGACGAGAAGCACGAATTAACTTCAGAAGAAATTGCATTTTTTATTTCTGATTCAATGTGCTGCTTCAGCATTGGCTGCTGGACAACGCAGAAAACTTTGTTTGTTGCCTTGAAATACTGGTTTGTGTAGCATAAAAATTCAACTTTATTGTTGTCTTTAAGAATAAAATTCTCTGGATTTAAACTTCCCCCCTGCAGCGATATCTTGGTTACTGCGTCGGTGATTCCTTTTTCAATGCAGGTTTGAATGTAAGACTGCGGAGTTTTTGCCTGTGCTCCGAAAGTTGTTTTAATCTGCGGATAAAAACTATAAATCAAAAAACCTGCAACAACAATTATTATTCCAATAATAATAAATATAGTAATCTGCCCCTTTCTGTTCCACCTCTTGTTCATTCTATTTTTAAGATATCTTTATTTATAAACTTTAAGAATAAAAAGAATTTATAGAAACGCATAAGCTGAAAGAGTTAAAAACTTGAGATATATAAAATAAGTATATACCCCCTAGGATTGACTTTGAGCAAACCTGGGTTTATCTTTAAATATTTATTAAAGAAATTTTGTTTGGATAATTATACTTAAATAATCTTCTCATTTATATTGTTTATGAGATTTGAGGTAGATTTAAGCGGATGTGATATTTTTATTGAAAATAGTGTTTTGGGACTTTCTAATTGTAAAGGGTTAATAAAAGGTTTTCAGATGAATAATAAGATTATTGGGGGTTTACAAACTAATTGGAAAGCAGGGAAATATTCGTGCAAATATTCAAAAAGGGGGTTGGGGTTTTTTAAGGCAATGGTTTATTCTTCAATAATTTGCGGGTTATTAGAATCTATCCAAGCGAAAGAAGTAGAATTAGAAATTTGCAGGGATCTTAGATTCCATGAGAATAACATTAGACAAAGATTAAATAAATTATTAAGAAAAAAGCTTGGAGTAAAAGTAAATTCAATTATTTTCAAATCTATGAAAGGGACTGATGTAGATAATTATGTTTATTTAATGTTTAAAGATAACTATAACTTGCTTCCAACATATGTTAATTTATCTTTATTGGACATAGAAAAATTCTTAATTTAACGCATTACGGGCTTTTTACACCGATTCCTAGTCCGCCTCCTATATCATTTTCGGCAAGCTCGCTAGCATTAATGCGATAAATCTCTTAAGAAAAAGACGTTTATAAATCTTTATCTTGATTAATTTAACCCCTTGCTTAGATTAGCAATCGCTTGTTGAGTAAATAATCTCGTGCTAATCTTCTGTTTCTACTCTCGGAGCCAGAAGAAAATTAAGCTCCATATGTTCTGTTTTCAAATCTATTCTAAGTGGATGGTCATTTGCAAAATTCAAAATTGTTTTGTCGCAGATTTTCGCACCCTTCATAAATTTCTGCAGATATTCCAGGCTGTATTTTGATTTGCAGTCTTCTGCTTCAATTTTTGCCTCATCTTTTGAAAATGCAGAGCGTGCAGAATTCAGCCCTCTTGATTCAATTATGAATCCCCCGTTGTTTATCACAAAAGAGCAGGCATCAGAAACGACAGAGCAGTCTTCAATTGACGAAATTAAATCCATAGAAGATATCTCTACCATTGAGCTGTAATCCAAATTTGGCATTTCTTTTTCCTGTCCTTCAACTTCAATTAGGTTCAGGCTGAAATTTCTTCTGATTCTGTCCTGAATCTGTATTTCAAGGCAGTTTTCTCTTTTTTCAAGAATCAAGGGGGTTCCTGTATTGCATCTTTTCAAAATTCTCTTTAAATTGTCAAGATTTATTCCAAGAACTTCATCTCCTGTTTCAAACTGAGAGAAAGCGCTTTTTGGAAGCCTGAATCTTACCATTGCGACATTTGCAGGGTCTATTGCAGTAATGCTCATTCCAAATTCGCTGATTTTGATTCTTACTTCTGTCACTAATTCTGATATAACCTCTATCACCCTTGAAAGCAGACTTGGGTCCTCTAATTTCACTAGCATGTTTATGGGAATATTGCCTCTCTTTTAAGTATTGCTATTTTTGAGTATAGGTTATTTATTTAAACTTTTCATATTTCTCCCTTTTATGGAAACTTCTCCAAGCATAAGGGATGACAAACAGGAAGTTAGTCGCTCATTCGTAAAATCCGAACGAGAAGAAAGGATAAGAAAGATAACAAAAGTTTATTATTCAAAGCCAGAGATTCAAAAAGCAATCTTTAACTTTTCTATTAATAGGGAAGTTGTTCCCCGCTACTTTGAAGGATTTGGAAAACGCCCTGACTGCCTGCAGTATGAATCTGATATTTTTGAACTTGTGAAAAAAGGAGCAACTTCTTTTCATTGTTCAGAAGAGATTTGGGACAATCCCCTCAATATTCAAACAGGAATGACAGAGAAACAGCTGAATGGATTGAGAACAGGATGGGATTTGATTTTGGATATTGACAGCAAATATATTGATTACAGCAAGATAATGGCGAAAATAATAATCAATTTTCTAGAATTCAGCGGAGTAAGGAATGTAGGGGTAAAATTTTCAGGAAGCAAGGGATTTCATATGATTATTCCTTGGAAAGCTTTTCCAAAAGAAATCAACGGAGTAAAAACTTCGGATATGTTTCCCGAATGGGCAAGAATTATTACAAAGTATATTATGGCTAAAACTCACGATTATCTCATAACAGAAATAACAAAACTTTATTCTCCAAACAAATACATAAAAGACAGAGAAGCTCCAAAAGAAGTAATGCCTGATTTGATTCTTGTCTCCCCCCGCCATTTATTCAGAATGCCTTATTCTCTCCACGAAAAAACAGCGCTTGCAAGTGTTGTGATTGACAAGAGCAAGATTTCAGATTTCCAGCCCACAGATGCAAATCCGTTGAAGGCAGAAATAAAAAATTTCATTCCCAACTGTAAAGAAGGAGAAGCAACAAGATTGCTGATGCAGGCTCTTGATTGGAACAGGGAAAATGCTCCGAAAGAAGAAAAGAAAAATTTTGAATACAAGCCAATTCAGATTACAGACCGCTCTGAAAAAAATTTTCCGCCCTGCATAAAAAAAATTCTTCTTGGAGTTCAGGATGGAAAGAAAAGAGCTTTGTTTGCTTTGATAAATTTCTTCCGCTCTGCAGGAACAGAAAAAGACGAGCTTGAAAAGATTCTTTATTCTTGGAATGAAAGAAATCAGCCCCCTCTTCATCAAGGTTATATCAAGACGCAGATTTCATGGGCTTTGAAAAGAAAACCAATAATGCCTCCAAACTGTATGGAATTTTATCAGGGAGTCGGCGTCTGCTCTCCAGATGAATTATGCAGGAGAATAAAAAATCCTGTGAATTATCTTGTTAGAAAAAATTTTCAGTCAAACAGAAAACAATTGCCGAAAAATAAGGATAATTTTAAAAACAATAATTGAGTGTATAAAGAATGAACAAAAGAGTGTGTTTTTTATTTTTGCTTGGTTTGGTTTTATGTTCATTATTTGCTGCTGCAGCCAATGATACAACTACAGACATACAGACAAAAGCTTATGCCTGTCTGGGAAATAAAGTAAACGGACATTGTTCTTCTCTTTCAACAGAAGAAAAAATATTCTCTCTTTTATCAATAGGGCAGTGCAAATCAGAACTTCTTTCAGATTCATTTTCAACTCAATGCTGGCCTGAACAGAAATGCACAGTAAAATCAACAGCACAGGCAATTCTTGCATTAAGCAAGGCAGGAATTGACACATCAAAAGCAGAAACTTGGCTGTTGTCGCAGTCAATAAACTCAAAAGATATTGACTGGTTCCTGCAGGTTGAGGCAAATACTGCTGCTGGAGAAGAAACATCCTGTTCAGTTGCTTATTCGGATAATTCAATTCATCATTTTTCTATAAATGAAGACAAGACATTAAGCGGAGATGCAGGAAATTGCTTAAGTGTTTATCAGGATTATTGGTTCAAGGTATCTTCTTCGTGCTACAACGAGCAGTTTAAAGTTTCCTGTTCTGATTCTTTTCAAACTTCTGTATTGTATCAAAAAACAGATGCAGGCACAAATGATTTTTATGTTTCAGACAAGACAGCTTCTGCATCAGGCGAGGGGACAACAACAGAAAATATAAATTTATCCTGCTTCAAGACAGGCTCTGTCTGTGATTATGAAGGAACATTATGGGCAGCAATTGTTTTAAAATATCTGAAATATGATGTATCTTCTTACATTCCATATTTAATTGCAATGTCAGGAAACAATCCCCAATATATTCCTGAATCTTTCCTTTACACACTGACTGATAATTTCAGGACAGATTTGCTGACAAGACAGCAGGAGAATCAATGGTGGGCTGCATCAGGGGACAAATTTTATGATACTGCTGTTGCACTTCTTCCTTTCCAAAATGAAGATATAACCGAAAAAGCAAATTCAAAAGCTTGGCTTAGCGGCGTTCAGGGAGCAGATGGATGCTGGCAGGACAATATAAGGAATACTGCATTTATTCTTTATTCTCTTTGGACAAAAAATATTAATGTTACAGTAACCCAGAAAAATTGCGAAAGTTCAAATCATTTTTGTATGTCAAGCGCTTCGTGTTCAGGCATAAGTGGAACAGAATTAACAGATTACAGCCAGTCTTGTTTGGGAACAAATATTTGCTGTGATAGGCAGAAAGTATTAGCAAGCTGTTCTGCTCAAGGAGGAAAATTATGCTCTTCAGGAGAGCAGTGTCTTGGAGGAAGTGATATAGATGCATCTGATTCTTTAAACAGCATATGCTGTGTAAGCGGGACTTGCGGAGTTCAGCAGCAGACAGCGTGCAGTTCTTCAGGAGGAATATGCAGAGATTCCTGCTTCAGCACAGAGCAATTTTCTTCATCTTCCTGCTCTTCATCTCAAGTTTGCTGTGTTTCTTCATCAGCATCGCAGAAATCTTCAGGAAGCTTGGTTATTATTCTGCTCGTAATATTAATAGTTCTTGCTTTGGCTGGAATAATCTTCAGGAAGAAATTAAGAGAACTTTTCTTGAAATTCAAGTTTGGCGGGGGAAAAGGAAAAGCTCCAACAACTCCAAGCCCAAGATTCCCTCCAACATCATCTTCAAGAGTTTATCCGGGATTAATTCCAAGAACAATAATTCCGCAGAGAGCTCCTGCTACAAGAGCGCCTGTGAGAAAACCTGCAGGAAGGGATGAAGTGTCAGATGTTCTCAAAAAATTAAAAGATATTGGGAAATAAGATAATTTTTTTGCAGTGCTAAAGAGACATCTAAACTCTTTTACCTGATTGATTATTATGCCCATAGTAATTTAATTATTTTCAATACAAATAAACTTTATTAACTCATTTTCTTTTAATCTTTAATGAAAAAAGAGGTGATACTTGTATTAATGTTATTTTGTTTAGTTTTTCCTTTCGTTTCTGCAGTTGAATTTGATTTAAATCAGAATTTCAGCCAAGGAGAGACATTAGTGGAAAAAGTGTCAGGAAATTTTCTTTCTCCTTTGACAAAAAATAATATTTTCTTTTACGAAGGGCACGTCAGAATTCCTATGGAATACGGAGTATTGGGAATAAACGGCGATTATTACATTTACGCTCTTTTATCTGGAAAATCCGAAGGCGATTATTCTGTATCAATTGAAAATGCGCAGTATATGAAAGGAGCAGAAATATTGAGCGATAAAATAATAAAAAATTTTACAATAACAAATGAGACAGCAGATTTTTTTGTCAGTCCAGGAGTAATGATTTCAGCAGGGGATTTTTTTCTTGAACTTCAGAATACAGGCGACAATCAGGTAACAATCAGCATAAATACTGAAGCAAATAATTCTGGAATAAGGAAAGTAGAAGCTTCTGCAAATTCTGTCCAGTTAAAATCAGGGGAAATAAAAAAAATATACTTCAAGGTTGGAATAGGAAAGCCTGAACTGAAGACAATTGAATTGAAAACAGAAAAAACAATTTATGAAATTCCTGTTTACATATCTTCTGAACTTGAAGGAATATTGCAGCCGACTTTCAGCTTTGAGCCGTCAAGCGTGACTTATTCATTCCCAACAAATTCAATTATCAAGGAAACAATTTATCTTTATAATACTGGAGAGAAAGAGATAAACAACATAAACATTTCTCTTGATGATTCTCTAATTTCTCTTGTGAATCTTTCTGTGACAAAGATTACAAGTTTAAAGCCGGATTCAAAAGTTTCCATAGAGCTGACTTTCTTCTCTAAAAACGAGACAACAGAATTGGGAAATCTAAAGGCAAAATCAGAAGACGCAATAGCATATTCTTCAATCTCATTGAAACTGATGAACAATTATACTCTTTCTCCTAACGAGACAATTCAATCATCAGCAAAAACCTGCACAGAACTTCTTGGAAGTGTGTGCAATATCTCCACAGAAAAATGCAGCCAAGAGCCTGTATATGCAACAGACAATTTGTGCTGTATGGGAACCTGCGATAAAATTCAAAAATCAGGTTCATCAGCTAAAGTAATCGGAATACTTCTTTTTATTCTCGTTGTTGCAGGAGGAGCTTGGTTTTATTTCAAGAAATACAAAAAGGCAAAAAAACCTCTTAATCTGCTTGAAGTAGCAAAAGGAAAACCTGCTGTCAAGCAGTAATATTCACATCTCTTCCAAAAATATTTGTTTCTATTAATTTCCCCTTTAAATCATAAATTTTCTGGACTGATTCTTTTTCTTTGTCAAATTTTCTTTTTAATCTTTCTTCTTCTTTTTCTTCAGGAACTTTTCCAGCATCCAAGCCCTGCTTTATTAACTGATGAAAATATCCTGTGTACGTCGCCATTGTGGGAGAAATTTCATTTATTCTCATCTCTTTTTTTGTTTTTTTCCTTAACCTCTTCTCCAAGTGATTCTCTTAATTTCTTCTCCAGAATTGTTTTTTCTGTCTGCAAAATTCTTGTTATTTCCTCGTAGCCGTGCAGTCTTCTTGTCAATTCATTGAGGATTTCCCCAAAACTTGCATTTGTCAGCTGAATATTTTGGGGGGAAGTAATCTCAACATATGCAGGCATATATTTGAACATCAATCCAACAATAGACAAAAGCTCTTCAGCTTCAATCTCAATCTCTGCAAAACTCGTGTAAAAATCTTTCTGCTCTTTCATAATGACAGGCGGATTTATTTTTGTCTCTCTTAATTTTATCCCTTTTTCCTGCCCAATCCTCTTTACCAAGTCGTTCAAGGTTTCAGTCAGGAATTCTGCAGGCCTTCCAAGGACTTCAAGAATGAAAACTGCATTTATTTTTTTCTCATTTGAACTCATTTTTATTTTTTCTCCTTCCAATCAAAAACAAAATACCGAACATAACACAGAAGGTTATGATTCCGTAAAAAGATAAATTCTTTTTCAAAATTTCTTTATTATCTTCGCTTTTTATACTTTTTGCATCTTCAGTATCTGCATTAAGAGTTATTGCAGGAAGCTCTACTGCCTTTTCAGAATTTTTTGCATTGCTGCTTGGCATAGAAGTTGTGTGGGGGATGTTCTCTGATGCTTCTGTATCTTTGTCTGTATTTGTATAATTATCTTCTATTGTTTCATTTTCCTTAATTTCTGTTGTGTTTTCATCATTTGTTTCTTCATCTTCATCCACACAAGCCAGCCCTTGAGATTTTATTTGATTTAATCTTGTTCCATTTCCTATCCCGCTAACTCTTGCTAAATCATCAACAGAACCAAATGGGCGCAGTTCAATAATGCTCTGCGCTCTTGCAGGGCCTATTTGAGTTATTTCCTGCAGGGCAGTTAAATCAGCAGTGTTAATATTAATTTGAGTTGAATTGCATAATGCGAAGGCGTTTGATATTAATGCAACTGCAATTAAGAAAATCATCAACCTCTTAATCATATATAGAACAGCAAAAAAGGATTTTTATTTTTTGTTATATCTAACATCAAAATCAATATATTCAATTTTGCCTCTTTCTTTTGATTTTTTTGCAATCCATATCTTTGAGAAAATTTCTTTTTGTAGATACCACCTACACTTCTCTTTCTCTTCTTTTGAAAGAATACCATTCATTTTAACTTCAACTCCAATTACGCTATATAATCCATCATGAATGTGTCTCATTATAATGAAATCAGGAAACCCCGCACCCAAAACAAATAACTTCTTAAAAGGATTATATTTTCTAGCAATGATTAACTTTCCCTCTTTCATTTTATAACCTCTAAAATTTTATCTTTACAAAATTCTAAATTTGACTTAATCTCATGTTCCCATAATCTTAAAATAATATATCCCTTGTTCTGCAACTCTTTGGTTCTAATTTTGTCTATCTCTCTTCCAGAAGGGTAATTGTGATAATAATCTCCATCACATTCTATAATTATTTTTTTGTTTATGATAATATCACATTGATATTTGTGTACAATATCTGTAATCGGTTGGTGTTTTATAAAAGGAATATTTAATTCAGTTAATAAATTTTGGATAATCAACTCAGGTTTAGTATCTTTTTTTAGTATCTTTTGGTAAAGTCTCTTTTCTTTTATTTTAAGGATTGTTTCTTTGGATTTATTAACACCCGGATTTGTTTTACCTTTGATAAAAGTGTGTCTAAATGGGTTATCTCTTATTCTCTCTTTTGTATCAAGAGAATGTTTATATCCTTTATGATATTGATTATTTAAATTATTTTTTATAAGTTTACTCTCTTTAGCCAATTTGCTTAATTTTTCAGATTTAAAATAACAAAATCTGTTACAATAGATTTGGGTTTTTCTTTCAGTTTTTATTTCTTTCTTGCATGTTGGACAAATTTTTGTATAAATCTTAGCTTTTTCCCATTCTATCTTTTTCTTCCCCTTATTAAATGGAATCATTATTTTTTAATCCTATTTATTTTCCTCTTTAAACTCAACATTATTTACCCATTTACTTACTATCCAGCCTTTTCCTTCTAAGTCTTTTCTAACTTTTAATTCAAATCTTCCCCCCTGTGCTCTGGATAAACTGCCTTTTTTAATTCTGCTTTTTTCTTTAATTTTATGTATTGTCCCATTATTATCCCAAGAGGTTTCATAATTTTCCGGGTCTCCTGCTTTACGGATTATTTCCATAATCTTATCTTTATGCTCTTTTTCTATTCTTTCCATAAATTTATACTAAAAAGGAAGTTTATATTTTTTTAGAATTTCAAAAGATTTAAATATAAAATTAATTTTATATTAATAAGGAGAGGTGATTATGAAAAAAACAAAATTTAAATTTAAGTTTCACCCATTGGGGCTTTTGGGATTTTTGGGTTTTCTTGGATTCTTAGGAATAATAAATCCTTGGCAGTATTTGATGTTTTTTAATTTCCTTTATTTCTTAAGATTTTTTCATAAAGTTAAAGGATAAAAATTACAAGTCCCTTGACTGAATTGTTCTCCGCTTGTTTGCTTTGGCTCTTTCAATTGCATTGACTAATATATCTTCAACTTTTTTGTCAAGTGCAGTTGCAACTTCATCAGCAACAGAAGATATTGCATTTTCTTTGTCAAGCTCCTTAATCAAGGGGCGTATCTGTGATTTTATTATAATTCCCATTATTTGCCTTTAGCCTTTTTAATATCGTCGTCAAATTCTTTTATTGTTCCCCTGACTTGTTCAATTTCTTTTTCAGAGATTTTGTAATCCTCGTGGACAATTCTGTTATGCAGTGTTTCTATCTTGTTCATTCTTTCTTTTGTGTCTAATTTTATCCAGTTGTTTTCCAGCAAAAGATTTGAAGCCCCTTTTATGTCAATTGATTCATCTTCTTCAATTGGGATATTCATCTTTTCCACAATTGCATTCTTCACCATTGAATCCAATATAAGATAATACCTGATGAATTCAGCAACATTATCTTTGTTTGCAGGCTCTAATTTCAGCTTTTCAATTTCTTCTTCAAGCTCCATTGAATCATTTTCCCTGTCTTTTTTCTCTGACCAGATTGAAGCGAAAATTCCCGAAGTTGCGAATATAAGCGAGATAATTGTCAAGATTGCTCCTTTAATAAATAAAGATTGTGCAACTAAAATTATCAATATATAAAAAGGAGAAAGGAAAGATATAAACCAAAGCACTGATGCAGTCCAGTTCATTATTCTTTTAACCCTGTTCAATGGGTCTTTTATCACATAATTGATTCCATAAAAATAAATTGACAGGAACTGGATAAAAATAATTGCGTTTAGAAATTGGTCTGGGGAAATATCAAACCATAAAATTTTGAAGGTTATTCCAGAAGAGAAAAGCGAAATGATGGAATCCCTTAATGTAAAAGTTATCAGCAGGAAAGACAAGGAGTAAACTACCTTGCTGTCAATAAATGCAAATAATTTATTTTCGTCTGTCATTTTTCACCTTTTTTAATTAATAACCCCCCTCATTTTTTATGTTTTTTCTCAATCAAACCCTCTACAATTCCCAAAGCAATAAACCAAATAAGGAAATCAATCAATACTTGAATTGTTGAATTAACTTTTATATTGGATATTAAAAAATAATGAACGATTAAAATAGGGATAATCATTAAATACATAAGATAATATTCCCATTCTGTCTTTTTTCTTTTTCTGGATTTCCTCCTTATTTTAACCACTCCCAATATCACAAATGAACTTGTAAGCATAATCCAAAATATTACGAAATCAATAAAAACCTGAATAGTTGAGCTAAAATTAATTTTTGAGATTAAGAAATAATGGATAATTAGTATAACTAATGTGGAGATACCAATTCCTAAACTACTTTTTTTATATTTTTCTTTCATATTTATTTTTCCTTCCGCTCAAAGCTCGGCTTCATCAATGGAAATATGACGCATTCGCCCACAGGCTTATTTTCAAGAAATGCAAATAATCTTTCTGAAATTCCAAATCCTGTTGTGGGGGGCATTCCGTATTTCAATGCTTCAACAAAATCATTGTCAGTCATCTGTGCTTCCTCGTCGCCTGCTGCCCTTAGTTTTGCCTGTTCCGCAAATCTTTCCATCTGTTCTATCGGTTCATTCAATTCGCTGAACCCCTTTCCAACTTCAGAGCCTGCAATTAATATTTGGTATCTTTCAACAACATCTGGATTTTTTTCAGAGCGTTTTGCCAAGGGTTCCATACTTACAGGAACATTTATCAGAAATCCAGGCCCGCCGATTTTTTTCCTGCAGTATTTCCACAGATTGTCAATCCCCCTTGTAAGATTAAATCCTTTTTTTTCATATTCTATGTTTAATTCTTTTAATTTTGATTTTATCTCTTCAGTATTTGTCTTTAATATATTCACTTTTGTCATTTTTTTTATTATTTCTATGAAATCATATGTCTCCCACTTTTTTCCCAAATCAACATCAAATCCCTTTATCTTGAATTTGAGTGTTCCGTAGACTTCTTTTGCTATATACTTGTACATCTCTTCTGCGAGCTTCATTCCGTCGTTGTAATCAGCATATGCCCAGTAGAATTCCATCTGCGTGTAATCCTGAAGATGTTCTGCATCCATTCCTTCATTTCGGAATATTCTCCCTATTTCAAAAACCTTGGGATAACCTGCAACCATCAATCTCTTTAGCCATAATTCAGGAGAAATTCTAAGATAAACATTAAGATTCAATGCATTATGATGGGTAATAAAAGGTTTTGTCTCTGCCCCTCCGGGAGTATTCTCAAGAACAGGAGTTTCAACTTCCATAAATCCTTTTGACAGCAAAAAATTCCTGATTGACTGCCAGAATTTTGCTTTTCTTATGAACAAGTCTCTTATTTCTGGATTCATCATTATTTCAAGATATCTTTTTCTTAATCTTTCTTCATCATCCTGCAAGCCGTGGAATTTTTCTGGGAGAGGGAGAATTGCTTTTGAAAGCAGAGTCAGATTTTTCACAAGTATTGATGTTTCATTTGTCTTTGTTTTAAATATTTCCCCTTCAATTCCAACAAAATCTCCAGCATCAATATATTTGCTGAAGAAAGAGAATACTTTTTCAGGAGTGTTCTTTTCCTGAAAGACAATTTGAATATCTCCTGTTGAATCTCTCAATTTTGCGAAAGAAATTTTTCCCAATTCTCTTTTTGTAATCAATCTTCCTGCTGTTTTTACTTTGGAATTTATCTTTGACTTAAGGCACTCTTCTGCATTTTCTTTTTTGTCAAATCTGTGCGGATAAGGATTAACTCCTTTTTTTCTAATTTCTTCAATTTTTCTTATTCTTTCGTTTACTATCTGCTCTTCACGTCCCATATTTTATCTAAATAAAACTATTTTAAATATTTAACCAAAAAGATTTATTAACCTAGTTTTGCTGATATAATTATGAAAAAGAGAGGAATGCACGGATATTTATTCAAGCACGGCAAAGAAGACAAAATGAAATGCAGTTGCCGCTGCGGAACATGCGGAGGGGGGATTTACTTTCTTGGATTTATCGGTGCTGCAGTTTTTTACCTTCAGCAGTCAACAACTTTCTGGACAGGCGTTCTTGCTGTATTAAAAGCAATGGTTTGGCCTGCAATGCTTGTGTATAAGCTTCTTGGATTTTAGAAAGAGGTGATAATTATTTTCCTCTTCCCAATTATTCTCTGTCCAGCTCATTATTAAGCAATTCATCAGCCAACACTTGAAATTTGTCTTCTCTTCCTACGTGCTGATATTTTATTTTTTTGAAATTTTCCTGAAGCTTCTGGACTTTTAAAAATAAAGGAAGAAGATGCGGATTTCTGACTTTATACTTTCCCAAAAGCTGATTAACAACAAGTTCAGAATCAAGAATGCAGATAAGTTCATCATTTGTAAATTTTGAAGCGAGTTCAAGAGCTTTTATCAGCGCTTCATATTCTGCGATGTTATTTGTCACGAATTTCCCAATCTTTGTAGAATATTTTGTGAGGATTTTTTCATCTTCTCTGACAAGAACTCCTATTGCTCCTGCTCCAGGGTTTCCCCTCGCACCGCCATCGGAATTTGTATATATCATAAATAATAAAAAGAAAAAGGATTTTTATAATTTGTTAAGAGAGATAATCAGGTTATCTTATTAATCAATTCATTCTTTATTAATTTCTTTTTCTCTCCAGAAAGATTGGATATAAATTTCTTAACCATGCTCTTTGATATCGTAAAAATATAATTTAATTTTATCACGCTATCCCTTGGAAGCCCTTCTTTTTTTGGGATAAAAATGCCTTTCATTTTTGTATTGCTTGTTATACCCGCGACAACAATATTGCCCTGTTCTTCAAATAAAACAAGTGCTGGGCGGGTTTTAACCTCAAATGTATCTGTATACTGAATCTGTGCTAATATTATCTGCCCAAAACTAAATTTCATCCCAAATTTCGTCCTCTTTATTATTCCAAAGTTCTTTCATTTTTGGCTGTTGGATTTTATGAAGAAATTCATCATACTGATTTCTTTTTTTCAACATCAAAAAGAATTTAGCCATCTGGCTTAATAATTCATTATATGTCTGCTGGGGGTAATCTTTTGCTTCTTTGAGCATTTCAATAACTTTTTTGTCCAGCAGAATAGTGGATTCTTGTGGCATATATAAATAAGGTATAAGTAATTATATAAATATTCCTATATATGTAGAACTTTGAACTCTTTAAAATCTTGGAATTTTTCTTCCTTAACTTCAACTTTTCCTATTTTCGCGTGCTTTGGGCCTGTTTTGCACAATTCAATCATCTTGTCAACCTTATCATTATTTCCTTCAATAAAAACTTCAACTCTTCCGTCTTCAAGATTTCTGGCAAATCCTCTTATGTCATTCCTCTCTGCGTTTTCTTTTATGAACTGCCTGAAAAAAATCCCCTGAACAGTTCCTTCAATGTATAATCTTACTGCTTTTTTCATAATAATTATAATTGAAATTGATTATTAAAGATTTGGATTAAATTCTCATTCCCAGAAAAGACAGAAATTTTTATCACCTCTTTTTAATCACAGCCACAAGTTTATCCCACGCGTTGAGTTTTTATTATTAACTAATTTTCTTTATTCTTATATTCCTCTGTAATCCAATTCATTATTAACAACAGCAACTGTTTGGGAAGCGAAGTACATTTTATTTCCAACAGAAACAAGATTCATTATTTTTTTCAGCCGCTTGAATTCTTTCTGCGGAATTCCTTCGTGGTCTCCAAGAATGAATACGCAGTTATCTCTGATTTTAGCTTTTCTTATATCTTCTCCTTTTTTGTCAAGCAGAAATATCTCTTTTCCCTCTTCGCTTAATTCCTCAATAACTTTCATAAAACTTTTCTTCTCAACAAAACAGCCGGGCAGGGCTTCTGTCCTTTTGCCTTCTTTGTATTTGTAAAGAATTTTCTTTATCAGGTTTCCTACATCTTTTTTGCTTATTTCCAATTCATCTTTTACTTGAATCTCAATATGCTTTGGAGGGTCTGGCTGTCCATAGAAGACAAAATGAAATTTTGTGTCTTTTCTGAATCCATGGGAGAGAAAAACTCCCTGAATAAATGAATGTATTGCAATATCCATTCTTCCTGCTTTCATCAAATCACTGCTGTCAAAATTCCCAGATGTTCTGGCGCTTTGTGAAAAATAAACAAACTCACGCATAGGGAAAATAGGGAGAAGGAAGTTAAAAAGGTATTGATTTAATTCCTTATTTCCTGCATAACAAACATTCCTTTTGCAAAAACATTTACTTCGTTAAGAACTTTGAACATTCCGACAAATCTGCTATTTGAAAACCCGCAGACAATTTGATTCTTTTCAGCTTTCACTTTATTTTCCAAATCCTTTTCATATACTGGCTGTCCGTGCATTATTCTTTCTACAGGCTCTTCCTTAATTTCCACAACAGGATAAACTTCGCTGATAATTTCAGCAGGAATAATAATTTCTCTAATCAGTTTATCATTTCCCTTTTCATATTCCTCAACTGCCTTTTCAAATTTCTCCTTGCTAACCATCTCTTTACTTTTGAAAATTCCTGCTCGGATTCTTTTTAATCCAGTCATATGCGCCCCTATTTTCATTTCCTCCCCCAAATCATGAATAAGTTTTCTTATGTAAGTTCCGCCTTGGCATTCAACCCTGAAATAAACTTCTTTTCCGTCTTTTTTCAGCAGTTCAAATTTTTTTATTTCTCTTTCTCTTTCCTGCCTTTTGACTTTTGAGCGAACAGGGGGAAGCTGTATAATCGTCCCCATAAATTTTTCTTCTATAACTTTTTTTATTTCCTCAAGAGAAACATCTTCGTGAATTCTCATCACTCCTTCATATTCCTTGTCTTCTCCTATAAAAAATCCGCTTAATTTTACTGCTCTGTTTAACGCAACAGGCAAAACTCCAGTAACCATCGGATCCAATGTTCCAAAATGGCTTGTTTTCCTTAATTTCAGTTTTTTTCTCACAAAATCAACAACATCAAAGCTCGTGCAGTCCGAACGACTTTGCGATGATGAAGCCAGTGATGAGTGAGCGGGGTCGAGAGTTGTAGGTTTGTCAAAATTTATAATTCCAAATTCAAGAAGTTCCTTAATCGATTTTGTTGATTTTATTTTTTCAAGATTTATTTTTGCATCCATTTTTTCCTCTCCTCTGGAGAAAACTTCTCAATAGAATATCTAAGCATTGTCCTAGGCATTTCCTTGTTTCTTGAAGCAAGAAATATTTCAAGAACATTTTTGTTTTTCTTTCCAACTTCTCTCAAAGCCCAGCCGACAGCCTTGTGGATTAAATCGTGCTCGTCGTGAAGAAGCATTTCGGATATTGCAAGAGTTTCCCCTAATTTTCCTTTGCGTATGAACTGAAGTGTTGATATTATCGCAATTCTTCTCTCCCAGAGATTGTCTGATTTAGCAAGCATCTTCAGAATATCTGTTCCTTCTCTAATCAGAAAATCTCCGACAATATTTGGGGCAGACAAATCAACCAAATCCCAGTTGTTTATGTTTCTTGTATTCTTCATATAAAATTCATAAATTTTTCTTTTTTCAAGATTGTCTTTTTTTGCTTTTTTATATTTATTATTAAGTATTAAAAGTGCAGCCATTCTGTATTCGTGAAATTTGCTGTTAAGAAGAGTTTGCAATTCTAAGAAGGATAAATTGGTGTATTTTTTTATGATTGCCCTCTGCTGTGGCATTGTCAGCCCAAGAAATACATCTCCTTCTCCGTATTCTCCTTTTCCTGTTTTGAAAAATCTCTGATATCCTTTTGCTTTCTCGGGATTTCTGCTTTTCTCAATCTCATTTGTTAATTCATTAAGCATTTTAAACCTCTTCTGATTCTGTTTCAATTCTGTCGTAAGTGGGAAATTCTTCAACTCTTGTTATCTTTTCTTTCCCGAGAAGCTTTCTTGCAATTGGTTCTGAAAGGATTGTTCTTTTCTTTTTCTCGTCGTAAAAAACACCTTCTCCTTTCATCTTTTTATTCACAATAAGGTAGATAACTGTTCCGTCTTCTGTTCTTTTTCCGTAAGGGAGAATTTTGTGCTTTTTCAGCCTGTTCTTATACTGATAATCATTCTTGAGTTTTGCAGAGCACAGATGAATTTTCAGTTTTGATTTTTCTTTTGACAATTCTTCCAAAATCCATTTTCCAGATTCAAGGCTTCCAGCAATAACATATCCACCTTCTTTTAATTTGTATCTTGCAACTATTGCCTGAAAATTTGTTTCTGAAAGTTCAAATTCATTAAGATTCACAAATCCTATGTAATCTTCTGCTCCTTTTATAAAATCAAGAATTTCCTCTTTTCTTTCTGGAATCATAGGAAGTTCTATGCCGATATTTTCTTTTTTCCAGAATTTTGAAGCCATTTCTATTTTCTTCAAATCTTCTACAGTTGTATCTGGCTTAATAAGGAATTCGGGGTGAAAGCGGACTTCATCAGCAACTCTTGCTATTCTTTTCAGTTTTCTTTCTGCAACAAGTTTTGTCGGAAGATAAATATGAATATGAAATTCCTTTCCAAATCTTTTTTTTAATGCAGAAGCAAGCCGAACTGTTCTCCCTGTGCAAAGCAGAGGGTCTCCTCCTGTTATTCCTGCCCCTGTTGCCCTGCTTTCATCTGCTTCCTGAATTATCTCTTTTGCATTTCTGCATGTTCTCTCATTTGCATATGTTTCATTCTTGTTTTTTCTTTTCCTGCTTAAAGAGCAATACCAGCAGTTTCTTGAGCATTTTCCTGTAACAAACAAAACAAGCTTGTCTCCTTTTACGCAGTGTCTGCATCCTTCTGCAAATCCATTAAGGCAGTAAGAATCAAATTTTGTTTTCTTGATTTTCATAGAATTAGGAAAAAATGAGGGTATAAAAATTATTCTTAATGCCCTTGGCTCATTCTGTTATAGGTAGATTTCATATTCTTCTGTTCTTTTGGAGATTTTACCTTTGTTTCGTGCTTTGCTTTCTGTGCAATTTCTTTTTCAATCTCTTTGCCTGCTTCAATTGTTGCTGATTTGTCTTCTTTTTCTTCAATTTTTTCTTCTTCTGTCTTGGCTTCTGTTTTTTCCTCTGTTTTCTCTTCAGCTTCTTTCTTCTTTTTCTTTGTCTCTTGGCTCTTGCTGTTTTGTTTTTCTTCTCTTAATTTTTTGAATTTTATTTTTGCAGGCATTTCAGCAAGCTCTACTCTGACAATGTCGTCTTCTTTTATTGCTTTGACTTTGATTTTTGCAGGAGGATTTTTTATTCCCCTGCTCCAGATTGCTTCATTAAGATATTTGTCGACTCTTACTTTGTCCAAATCTCTGTCTCTTATTTTCATATGCTTGACTAAAAATTCCTTGATTGTTTTGACAGCTTTGTTTGCTCTCTTGTAAGTTGGAACTATCTTCCATCTTGTTCTAAGAGGAATGACATATTCTCTTTCAATGCGATTGTTTTTTTCTTTTTCCATTTTCAATCGTGTTGATTGTAAACTTTATGTTTACTTTCAATTTTTTCTGTTTTTTTATCTGCCATTATTTACTATCCTAAATGCCATTTCTTTATTCTTCTTGGCTTAATATGAAGTTTTGTTCTTCTCCATGAACGCTTGTATTTTGTCATAGCAGAAGGATGTATCTTTTTTCCTGTTCCGTGTTTTCTCAAAACAGCCCATACAGGAGCCCATTTTGTCTGCCTTGCTTTCACTGCAAGTGTTGCTTTCTTCTCGTCAAATCCTCTTTGTCTTTTTGAAACGTGAGGCTTCTGAATAACTAAAGGCTGTTGAACTGCCTTTGCTTCTGTTTTCTTTTTCTTGAATATATTTTTTTTCTCTTTCACTTTTTTTTCAGTTTTTTCTTTATCTGCCATTTTATTTTATTTCCTCCATAAACTTTCTTCCCTTTTCTGTAAGTTTTCTTCCCATTCTCTTTCCTTTCAAGCCCTTGACATCTTTTACAGATTCTGTAAATCCTGCCTTGTCTGCCTGCTGAAGAACAGTTCTTATGATTTTTCCGCCTGATTTCACAAATCTTTCAGGCTTCATTCCCCTGTTTTTTTTGCTTCCGTATTTTGTTCTTAATCTGTTTACTCCTACAACTTTCTTTTTGTAAATCTGCTTGAGTATGCTTGCTGCTCTTTTATACCAGAAATCAATATCTTCAATTGGACGCTCTTTGCTTGAAGATGATTTTATGAATTTTGCCCATTCTGGCTCCTGAAATTCAGAAACATTTTTCAAAGCTGCTGCTAATTTAAGATTATATTCCTGCGGTTCTATTTCATACACTAAATTTTTTCTTTCTGTCATGTTGATTATATAGGCACATCTTGCGATGTTTAGATACGCCGAAGCGTTTAACCTAAAAGTTAGGGGAAATGGGGATTTATAAATGTTGGGGGAGACTTTGTAATCTCCCTGACACTTATACTCCAGTTTCACATATTTCTGAAAGATGGTTTGGTATTTTAAATGAAAGATTTAAATAAATAAAAAACCAATGTAATAATAATAGATGGAAAGAGTAAAATGCCAGCAGAACAACTAATAAAAGAAGAAACTTATACAGCAGTGGGATATAAAGATGATAATGGGAGATTTCACCTTATTTTTCAGAATAAACAAAATCCAGATGTTCAACCTTTAACCGATGAAGAGATAGAAGAGATTAAATCCAATCTTAAAGATTGGGGAAAATGGATTAAATTTAAAGAATTAAAGAAAGATTTAAGAGATTAAATGGTAGAGATTGAATTTAACAAAAGAAATAATAAAAGAATAAGAGAAATAAGCCAACAAAAAGCAAATGAAATTATTAGAAAATACAAAAGAGATGGAATAGAAGTTAAAGAGTTGGCTGAAGCTGAACAAGTATTAATTAGTATTGGCGGAATGATTTTGGGATATTTTGCAATAGATATTGCAAACAGAATTGCACAAGAATTAAATAATTAATATGTTAAAAGAAATACTATTTAATAAAAAGCTCTATTTTTTACCACCAGTTCTTCTTCTTTGTATTGAATTTACACTTGGGACTTACAAAGAGACTTTTAACTTATTTTATCAAAAGCCAATATTTATTCTACCTTATTTAATAATCTACTTTTTTATCTCTCTGATTTTAATATGTATTTTAAACTTATATAAAAAATTAACAAAAACTAAATTTTTTAAAACCAAAAAGTGACGCAGATGTTATAATACGGGGAGGAAAAATTAGATTATCATTAAAAAAGAAAGATAATCATCTTTCTGTTTCTCTTGCACTATTAAATGCACTAAAAAAACCTTTTATTACATTTATGGCTTTTTCTCCAGATACTATTTGTAAATTAGTTATACCTTGATAATGTTTATTACTTTCATATTCTCTTTGTTTTTCTGGTGAAGTAAATAAATAACATTTAAATGGGGGGTCATCAGTTAAATTTATTCCGAAAATAATATTTTTAGTTATCTTTTCTTCATATTTATCCAATAATTCTGGTTCTTCGATTACTTTAAAAGCTCCACCGAGGTATTTTGAATCAAGTTTGTCTTTACATAACTCTGCTTCTTTTTTTAAAATAAGATTATGTTCTCTTTTACAATATTCAGAAGAACTTTTTATATGCATAAGATAAGAGAGAATTGTCTCTTTTCCTTGCTGTGTTGAAAGCCAAAGAATAAAATCAGCATCACATAATAACCTATGAGAATATGATACCGAAACCATTTTAAATTACTTGAAAGCAGAAGCAAGAAGCTTTTCATTAACTTCTTTTACGGAAAGAATAGTAATTGAAGAACCTATCTTCTTTTCTATTTCTAAAAGGGTCCCAATTGGAAATGCTTCTATTTTTTTCTTCACATTTAAATCATCAAATTTAATATCTGAATTCTCATTATAAGATTCGACTAAATCTTCTTTTAATTCAAAGTCTGTAAAAAAAGTTTCTTCATTTGTCATGATAAATAAACTATTTAGCATATTTTAAATCTTGCTATTAAGTAAGATTAATCTAATAAAATGAGATAGATATTTATATTTTTCTATCTAGTTCAATTAAGGTAAGAATCAAAGTTCCTTTTTATAATTAACCGCAGTTGGAGCTTCTCCGCCGTGCCATGTGAATCTCGGGCGGATGCGGACAGGATAAATTCTTTCTGAATTATCGTCAAGAACAATCGCGCTTCCTTTAAGCGGAGGCAAATCATTCATATATCCGCTTATTCCCTGAAGAAGATAGCTTTGCATTATAAAATTCAATGCGTCAATATCTGGCTGTGCAGTAACTCTGTGGGAAATTACAATGTCTGACTGCGTCATAGCATCTCTGTGAATCTGCCCTGGCTGCTGCGTTGCTAAAACCAGAGAAATTCCTGGCTGTCTTCCTTCTCTTAAGAGCTGAACAAGAGCGTCTGTAGCAGCAGTCTTTCCATTAAGAGGGAGAAATTCATGCGCCTCGTCAATAAACATCCACACAAGAGGGTTTTCTTTTTTTTCAGAAACAAACGATAAATTAATTCCCCTTGAAACAGAAGACACTTCTTCTGTTTTTCTCGCATCCATTCTTTCATTGAAAATTTTTCTTGAAACTAAACTGATAACAAGAGCTCTGATATTGAATGCGCCGACAGAATTGTAAATGCTTAAATCAAGAACAGACGTCATTCCTGCATTAATCAAATCTTTTATCTGCGTAGGCTCTTCTCCGCCTTTTGCAAATATTCCCCATTCATCTGCTGCTTCAAAAAGCCCGACTGCTGCATTTTTTACTTCTTCCCCTGTTTTTTCATCGCCTTCAATAAGTGAAATAATGTCACTTATCTCAAATTTTCCTTTCTCGCTTAATCTTCCAAGAGTTCTCTGTATTAAAATGGAAACAGGGCTTGTAATATCCAATCCAAATGTTATAATCCAGTCTTCAGAAGTCAGTTCTTTTATGTCAAGAGCAAATCTTTCATCAACAGGAATTCCTTTTTCAATATAGTTGTCATAATGTCCTGAAGGAACAAAAACTTTTACAGGCAGATTTTTTGACTTCAAATCCCATTCAGCCAGAAGCTTCCTGTCTTTTTCGTTTTCAAATTTCATTGTCCAATAAATTCCCATTGTGTCAAACATGAGGGAAGCAATGTTCTGGCTCACGTCTTTCGGCAGATTTGAAATCTCTTCTGCCATAACTCCAAGTGTGTAAGATTTTCCGCTTCCTCTCTTTCCTGCAACAAGAACAACATGGCTTCTTGCAACATCCATAAATATTTTGTTGCTTAATGAAGTGTATTGCCCCATCTTTACATAGCCCTTTCCAAGAAATATCAATCCCCTGTCTCCAAAATTCTTTTTGTCAGATTCATCTCTTCCTAAAATAATGTCATATACCACCTTATAAAATGTATGAATAACTTTTTATATTTGTCGCAGAATAATTGAGGTGTCAGTCTCTGATTATTATTTATTGAATGCACATCCACAAAGTTTTTAAAAGGGGTTTATTTAATCTTGAAATGGAAGAAGAGAGAAAAGAGAGCGAAAATATGGTTGAATCTCATCATAAAAAAATTAATCTGACAGAAAAAATGAGGGAAAACCCTTGGATGCCTGCAACAATTGTTTCTGGAATTTTAATATTAGTTCTTCTGTTCTCTGTATTTTCAGGAGCACTCACAGGAAATGCAGTGTCTTCAAAAACTGCAGGAGAAAAACTTCTCGCTTTTTATCAATCAATGGGTGTTGAGAACCTGACTCTTGATTCTGTAAGCGAAATTTCTGGACTTTATCAGGTAAATGTAAATTATAATAACAAATTAATCTCCTTATACATAACTAAAGACGGAAAAAATGTAGTGCCTTCTTTAACTCCTATAGAAATAGCTTCTTCTGATTCTTCAACAGCACAAACAGAAGTTCCAAAAGCAGACAAGCCAAAAGTTGAACTTTATGTTTTCACATACTGCCCTTATGGACTGCAGATGGAAAAGGCAGCTATTCCTGCTGTTGAATTATTTGGAGATAAAATTGATTTTAGTATAAGATATATAGGAGATATGCACTCACCTAAGGGCTGTTCTGGAAGCGCCTGCTTTGAGAAAACAGAAACAGAAAGGCAATTATGCATAGAGAAAAATTATCCAGATAAATATTTAGATTATGTTTCTGCATTTGCATCAGACACAGCAATCGGAGCATGCAGCGGGGACGCATCGTGCCTTGCCCCTAAACTGATTGCATTATATTCAAAGCTTGGAATTGATAGTTCAAAGATAGATTCCTGCATAGCATCAGACGGAGAAACAATGTATGAAGCAGAAGTAAGCAATTCACAAAAAATTAATTCTCAGATTACTGCTATAAACCCAAAAGGCGGACTTGGTTCACCATATTTAATTATTAATGGACAAGTTGAGGAACAACAACCAAGCAGAAGAAGTCCCGAGGAAATTAAAGGTGCAGTTTGTTCTGCATTCAATAATGTTCCTTCAGAATGTTCTACATCATTAAGCACAACATCTGCATCAGCAGGATTTGGTGCAGGAACAAGTTCTTCAAGTTCAACAGCAAGCTGTTAGTTATTCTTTACAATTTACTAGATTAAGCAATTAGTTAATGATAAAACTTTAACGCGGTGTTTAACTGATAGCAACTTCTGTGAAAAAGAGGTGATAACTTTCCTACCTTTTAGCTTTTCTCCACTTTCTTATTATTATCTTAAATCCAATAAGTTTTGAAGTGTAATTAACTCCAAGTTTTTCCAAAAGTTCATCAGAATATTTTTTTATTGTTTCTTTTTCGTGCCCTGCACTTTTCAAAACAGAAATTCTTATGCTTTCCCGTGTTTGAAATGCATTCTTTAATGTCTGGATAAAATTTTCTGTTATCCCGTTTTTTCCCAACTGCATTTCTGTAAAAGTCATAAGAAATTAAATTTCATTGAGTTTTTATATGTTTATTAACAAGCTCTTCAATTTCTTTTTTCTTGGCTTTAATTTCCTTGTATTTTCTAACGCCAAACATTCCTGCTTTCATTTTCTTGTCCTTGTAAGTTTCTTTTCCTGAAAAAATATGAACAGCCACATCATTCTTGTTGTCTCTCCAGTCTTGGCTTTTTGAAGCGCAGAAAATTGCAGTTTCTTTGATGTCTTTTTTTGCCGGCTTCAAATCTTCAATTATGCAAAAAGGGCTTCCTGATGCTGAAGTATGCATAATTATATTGCTTTTTCCAAGAAACTGCTTTACCAGCTCGTCGTTGCTTTCTGCATCTTTGCCTGCCAGAACTTTTTTCCCAGAACTTGTTATAAATTCTCTAAATTTCATATTTTAACCAATTATTTACTATCTTTAAACATTTCTTCTGGTTTTTCCAAGTAAGTTTTTTCATTGCTTCATTAAAATTCATCCATTTGTATCCAGAATGCTCTCTTGAATCAATCTTGACATTTCCTTTTTTTACTCTAACAGCATACAGCGAATATTTCTGTCCAACAACCCCCTTTCTGTCAGGAAACTTCTTTTTGTATTTATACAATCCTGCAACATTAAATTTTTTTATATTTAAAATTTTCAGCCCAGTTTCTTCTTTTATTTCTCTTCTGACAGCCATCTTTTTTGTTTCCAAGAATTCAATTCCCCCTTTTGGAAATTCCCATCCAATCCAGTGCTTTTTTCTTTTCAAGATTAAATATTCAATTTTGTTTTTGTTTCTGGAATAAGTTAATGCAAAAATAGCTTTTCTAAACCTCATTTATCTAATAAGTTAGAATGGTTTTTATATTTTCAGATTATTCTATTCTTCCCTTTCCTTCATCAGAATCGTCAACTCTTACTTTTGTTCCTTTTTCAACCATATAAACATTCTTTATGCCTGTGCTTTTATCTACAACTATATTTCCAGAAACAAAATTATAATCAGGATGAATCACTTCAACTGAAAGCTCTGACGGGGCAAAAACCTTTAATCTAACCTCGCTGCTGCAGTCATTTGCTGTCATTGAACCTGTCAGATAATTGTTTATGCATCCTTCTGCAAAATCTGCAGTTTCTCCTGTAAAATAACGATGAGCAATCTCTCTCTTTTCAGGAGCATTGCTT
This sequence comes from uncultured archaeon, assembly GCA_902386025.1. Classification (GTDB taxonomy): domain Archaea; phylum Nanobdellota; class Nanobdellia; order Pacearchaeales; family GW2011-AR1; genus RBG-13-33-26. Next base: position 228,019 of record CABMHR010000001.1, read on the forward strand.
GAAAATGTAAATCTTTCCCCGCTTATTGGATAATGTGTTAAATCATCTTTCACTAAAAAGTCAATTGTTTTAATTGAGGAATTTATCTCTCTGTCAACAAACCCCTTCACAATATTGTATATTGACTGATTGCTTAATTCTGGAACATTAGCATTTAATATTCCGTCATAATCCTTAATTATGTCTTCGCGGAAATATCCTTTGCAATCTGTTTTCAAACTCATCCTTAATTGTTTTGTGTTTATGCTATTAATCAGTTCATTCATTAATTTTTCAAATGTCTCTGGCTTTATTCCAGCAACAAGAGGAATCTGCTTCATTCTTTCTATTAATCCTCGTCCTGATTCATTCGCAGGCCTGAAAAAATAATTTGGATTTTTTTCAAATATATCTGAAAGATTAATTTCTCCGTTATTGTCTGTGAGATATAATGAATTGTCAAGAAATACTCTGACTCCTTCACCTACAATCGCTTCTTCAAGAAGATTATATTTCACAGAACTTGTCTGCTTTTTAGTTGGAGTAATTTCTGATTTGTATCTTCCTGTAGATACTATTTCTGCTCTCTTTGAACTTCCCCACATTAATCCATCAATGCCTACTCCTATAAGCAGTCCTGATGAACCGAATACTAAAACTTTAGTAGCTTCATTTCCTTTGCTTCCATCAAAAGCGAAACCAAGAGCAATTGTTGCTAATGGAGTTAGAAATGTAAAAAGAGGATTAAATGCATCCTGTTTATTCACATTCTGCGTCTCTTTATAGATAGTTTCATTCCCAAATGTATCAACAGAAGAAATAAATTCTCCTGCTTTTTGAGTAACTCTTGACTTATAAACTCCATCTTCAAGAAATGAATTAATACTAAATGCTCTTTCTTTTTCACGGACTATTTCTGTATTGATAATTTTAGAACCGCCTGAAGAAGAAACTTCCCATCTGCTTCCTACAACTTTTGATGTTGAACTGCATCCCATTATCATTGCAGGAATCAAGGCAAGCAAGGGAGTGGTTTTCTTGTTTAATTTTTTTATTAAACTCATAGAATAATTAGGGATATCAAGTCTTTTTAAAGATTTTTATTTTCTCCAGACTCTTAGGGCTTCTTCAAGTTCAACGTGCGTTTTCGCATATTCTTCAAGAGGAATTTTATTCAGCGAAGCGTCAACTGCCTGCCTCATTGCTCTTGCTCCTGCTTCTGTTCCAAATGGGTGTCCGTGGATTCCTCCGCCTGCCTGTATAACCAAATCTTTTCCAAGATTTTTAATCAAGAAAGGAACATATCTCGGATGCAAACCTCCTGATGAGACGCCCAAAACAGGTTTTATATTTGCCCATTTTTGAGCAAGGCGTTTTTTTGTTTCAGCGACTTTCATTTTTTCAATTTCTTCCTGAAGTTCTTTTATTGTTTTTATATCTCCTTCAAGTTTTCCTATTCCTGTTCCGATATGAAGAGTATCAACTCCTATTACTCTTGCAAAATCAGCAATAACCATCATCGCCATTCCGTGTTCGGGATTTCTGTCGAGGGCAGCGTGCATTGCTCTGTGCGCGTGGATAGCCATTTTGAAATTTGCTTCTCTCAATGTCTGCACAGCAGCCCAGCCTGCAGTAAGAATATCAATCATCACAAACTTCCCTCCTTGATTCTCAACAAGCTGCGCCCTCTTAATCATTTCCTTTGTTTCTGCAGTAACATTCACAAAATATCCTTTTCTCTCTCCTGTTTCACTTTCTGCTTTGTCAGCCATCTCCAAAGTTTTTGTCAGGCGGTTCTCAAACATATTAAATTTCTGTGATGCGAGATTTTCATCATCCTTTACAATATCGCATCCCCCAATCCAAGATTCGTAGGCACTCTCGCTGTGATGTTCTGTATTCAGCCCAATCTTTGGCTTTATTATTGTCCCGACAAGAGGGCGATTGCTTACTCTCATCATTTTTCTTATCCCCCCAATCCCGTATTTCGGCCCCTTAAATCCATTAAGAATTGATTTTGGAAATGAAGCATCTTCCAGCCTTATTGTTTTTACTGCTTTCATTCCGAAAATATTTCCTGCAATAGAAGATAATATATTTGGGACATTGTCTCTTTCAAAAAGCGCTTCAGGATAAGCAATTTTTACATAATTTCCTTTTATGGAAAAAACTTTTGCTCTTAATTTTTCAACATATTCCTGCCCGCTGACTTTTGTCCAAGTTCCGACGCTGGATTCCAAGGCAACAGTGTTAGCTGCTTCTGCCATTGACATTTTATTCGGAGAAATCTTGAACAAGCAGACTAAATCATTCTTAGGCTTGTATTTCAAATTGACAAAATAAAGTTTTTTTTCTTTCATATCACCTCTCTATAAATATGTCAAATCGGGTTTTTATATTTTTATCCCTTTTTTATTTTTGTTCCTTCTGCAGTATCATCAATCTGGTATCCGAGCTTTTCAATTCTTCTTCTTATGTTGTCTGCTTCTTCCCAATTCTTTTTCTTTCTCATTTCTTCCCTCTCTTTTGCTAATTTTTTAACATCAGAGGGGATATCAATCTTTTCTTCCTTGTTCAAATTAAGCCCGAATACCTTGTCAATTTCTTTTATTGTTCCGGCTTTTCCTTTTGCATCTTTGTCTCTAGCCAATTTCCACAGGACAGCAAGGGCTTCAGGGGTATTCAAATCATCGTCCATTGCATCCCTGAATTCTTTCAAATATTTTGTATTTATTTCCTCATCATCTTTCAAATCAAGAGTTATATTTTTCAGCCTTTCATATGAATTCTTAGCGTCATTCAGCGCGTTTTCTGAAAAGTCAATAGGTTTTCTGTATTGCGTTGATATGACAAAATATCTTATCACTTCTCCGCTGTAATTTTTTAGAATGTCTCTTATTGTTTTGAAATTTCCAAGGCTCTTGCTCATTTTTACTTTGTTTACATTAACCATTCCGTTATGCACCCAGTAATTCACAAATTTTTTTCCTGCTGCAGCTTCGCTTTGGGCAATCTCGTCTTCGTGATGCGGGAAAATTAAGTCCTGCCCTCCTCCGTGTATGTCAAGAGGAAGCCCTAAAATTTTTTCAGACATTGCAGAACATTCAATATGCCAGCCAGGGCGCCCTTTGCCCCAGGGAGAATACCAAGACGGCTCCCCTTTTTTTGAAAATTTCCACAAGACAAAATCTTCCCTGTTTCTTTTTTCTTCCTTAAGTGCAACTCTTTTCCCCGCAATTAAATTTTCTGTTTTCTGATGTGATAATTTTCCATAACCCTTGAATTTGGAAACATCATAATAAACTCCGTCTCCATTTATAATGTAAGTATATCCTTTTTCTTCCAGTCTTTTTATAAGATTAATCATTTCAGGGATATATTCTGTCGCTTTTGGCTGAACATCTGGCTTGTCTACTCCAATTTTTGCATAATCTTTAAGATGAGCCTTCAAATTTCTTTTTGTCAGTTCTTTTATGTCCTCTTTTAATTCATTTGCCTTGTTTATTATTTTGTCATCAACATCAGTAATGTTAGAAACAAACTTGACTTCAAATCCGAGAAATTTTAAATATTTTCTTAAAATATCAAACGCTATCTGCTGTCTCGCGTGTCCGAGATGAGGAACATCATTTACAGTCGGCCCGCAGACATACATCTTAACAATTCCTTTTTTGGACGGCTTGAAGATTTCTTTTTTTCCTGCAAGAGTATTATACAATTTTATGGACATTAGACTTGTTGCCTCTTAAACTTTAAAAAACTTTATAAGAATAAAATTTACTTCGCCTTTATTTTTACATCAAAGAAATCACTTGCATAAGCAGTTTCTCCTGCCTTGACTTCTATCTTGAATCTTGCAGTGCATAACGGAGAGCCGACAGGAATGTCAAATAAAACTTTTCTGACTATGCTGTCCCCGCTTGGGATTGACAAACTATCTTCTGCTTTTCCTAATATAATCCAGCTTTCAGCTTCTTCCTTGCTTATTCCGCAGTTTCCAACATCAGATGCAGATACAGCATAAGAAAAAGTGCTCTGTGCATTTGCTCCTTCCTGCAGATTCTTAATTCCAAAACCAACTCCGTCAGTTGAAGTCTGCGCTATTTCAACAAGTCTTGTTCCGGGATATACTGACATCTTGTTGTCTTCTGAAAATAATTTATTTATTTCATTTCTTAACTGCTGGTCTGTCAAATCAACAACACCTGTTGCAGATTTTGAAATTTTTTGTATTAAGAATATTCCTCCAATCAAAAGAGTAACAAGAAGAACAATTGTGACAATTGTTCCTATTGACATTTCCATTTGCCCCGAGCGATTTCGCGGTATTAAGGCACGTGTCATGCAAGCGGGGTCGCGAGCTTTATATTTGTTTTTCATCTTATTCTGCAGGGAATGTATTTATGTTTTGAAGCCAGCTTTCAATTTTTGGAGCAATGAATATCAGATAAACAATTCCCAAAATAAATCCTATGACGCTTAATATCAATCCTGCTTTTCCTAATTTTGTCGGCTTGTTTCTCTGCTGAACAAGGCACATAAAGAAACCAGCAACAGCAAGAATCATTCCTAAATATCCTCCGAGAGCCAAGACGCTCAATAATCCGAGTGTAAATCCTGCTGCACCCATAGAATTTCCTTTAATCTTTGATTCTCTCACCTTTTTTTCTGCCATATTTAATTATTGTCTTTTACTTTTATAAATGTTATTAATATCAGCCCTGAGCAGTAATTCAAGGGGAAAGTCAAGCGAACAAAACCGCGTAGGTGTTGTCGCATTGGGACCACTGTACTCGAATCCCCACTCGTTGCATTAATTCTTCTTACCTGCACTCGTGAAAATCCTCGGAGTCGAACAGTTCGACAATCAATAAATATAATCTACGATTATATGGGACCACTGGGAGTCGAACCCAGGACACCTACGTCTTCAGCGTAGTGCTCTCCCGCTGAGCTATGGTCCCGCCGATTATAAAATAATAAAATGATAACTTTTAAAGTTTGGCTTTTATGTTCTTGTTAAGGATTAAAGAGACTTCATATTAGAAATAATCTTTCTCATTTCCGGAATTCTTTTTACAATGAAATATGCAGCCCCTTCTTGTGCAGGTGTTGGAATATTCATTCCGCTTTTTTCTTTGTTTCTCCATATCCCAAAATAAGTTCCTTCCAATCCTTCTTCTTTGTTTATTTTCTTCACCTCAAAATAATCTAGAATCCAGCCGTCTCTTAAATCAAATTTTAAAATTGTTTCTTTTTTTGAGAATATTACTCTTCCTTCTAATTGGCTTGCTTTGTGATTTAATGGAGGTTCTTTGCAGAGATATCCTTTGATTTGAAGATTTCCTTCATCATCATTTTCTCTTGGTTCCATAATTCCTGCTTGAGGTATTTCTTCTCTCCCAGCAAGATAAGTTCCCTGTATGCAATAATCTTCCATGTTTTTATTCACTAAGGGCTACTTTTTAAGAATTTATGTCATAAAATAATATGAAATGTAAGTTGGGTATAAGCCACTTTTTGTCGTTCGTCGTTAAATTAATAGCAAACCAAACGTGTTAACATTCAACTATGCGGTTTCAAACCTTGCACCAGTCAAGTTGCTCGTTTCATCAAATCTCATCCTTCAAAGTTCCAACCAAGTTTTCATAACTCGGGATGAGCTGTGCCGTTTCTGTAACAGAGCTTTGCTTCACAGCAATCCATTTTCACGGATGACTTTGTCGCAGACAAAATTGCCTGCGGGTGGGCGGACTTTCCTCAGAATTAGCGATTATATTTTATCACTTGTCTGTTTGGAGACTAAATCCCGAAGTTAACTGCCCAACTTACAAAAAACTCATGAAAGAAGAGTTTTTAAATTTTGTCTTCTATATTTCCTTATGAAAAAGAGAGGGAAAAAGAAGCTGAACAAAAAAGTAAACTGGAAGATTTTAATCACAAGTTTTATTGTGGTTTATGCTGCTGCATTTATTGGGAGCATATTCACTTCTCAAGGTGTAAATTCTGACTGGTATCAATCAGTAAAACCAGTAATAACTCCCCCAAACTGGGTTTTCCCTGTTGTCTGGAATATTTTATTTTTCCTTATTTTTGTTTCACTTTATGCTTCATTGGTGAGCGCAAGAAAGAAAATTCTCAAATTAAGGATAGGGGTAATTTTCGGAATTAATTTCATACTGAACATTTTATGGAGCGTTCTTTACTTTGGGCTAAAAAACCCCCTGCTTGCTTATTTTGATTTGCTTCTGCTTATGATTTCAATCCTTTCTATGATTTTCATAATCTGGAAAATAAACAGAAAAGCATCTTGGCTTTTAGTCCCTTATTTTCTATGGGTTGGTTTTGCAGGAATACTGAATTATCTTAGCGCATTTAGATAAGAATAAAGAGGTTGTGAAGATAAGGGCAGAGCCCTTATCTTCAAGGGGTTGATGAGGTTAAATTTTTGAATATTTTAACTTCTTTTTACACTTATTTTAATAAAAAGTTCTTTATAAGCAGTGGGAAATAAAAATCCATAAATAAAATATGTAGGATAACTACATATCGGAAAAATCAAAAACATAAAACTTTAAATAAGGAAAATAGGTTCAATTTTTATGAGTTTGACTTCACTAATAATAGATAACAGGTGGGTGCTTGAAGTTCTTTACGCATTTGTTATAAGTGCAATCTGCATGGCTATTGTCTTCAAAACTGACAAGCTTTACAAAATAAGCCTCCATAAAGGAATAAGATATTTTAGAAATGTATTCTTCTTTTACGGAATTGCATTTATTGCGAGATATATATTCGGCGTTCTTTCTGATTCAGCTTTTGAATATGTCCTGTTTGCAAAAGTAGCATTTGAATATTTTATTGTGATGGCAGGATTTTTCCTTCTTTACAGCCTGATATGGAGAAAATTTGAGTCGCAAAAAACCCATTACTTCACTTCTCTTTTCAATTCCAAGGTTGCAATATTTCACTTAATGGCTTTGATAATTGCAGTTCTTGATGTCTTGTGGGGGGCTTATGATTTCATGTTCTATTCCCAGATAATTGTTTTTGTCTTTGCATCAATAATTTCCTATAATAATTACATAAAAAACGGAAAAGAGCGAAAGTTCCTTAAGTTTTCATTCTTGGCGATGATTCTTGGATTATCTGCTTGGATTCTTAATCTTGTAACAGAGATGTATCTTAGCTGGAGCCACAAGGCATTATTCGGAATTGGATTGATTAACATAGCATTTTTCTTTTTATTCTTGTATGGGGTTATAAAAATTACAAACAGCACAAAATGACAACAAAGAAACGTGAAAGACTGGATGTTATAAGAGACATAATCAGCACAATAAAGGAAAACAGGCAGATAAAGCCAACAAGACTGCTTTATGCTTCAAACTTATCTCCTCAAATGTTCAAGGAATACATAAATGAACTTATAGAAAAGAAATTCATAAAGCTGGATGTTGACGGAAAAGACAAGAAATCATTTTCTCTGACAAAAAAAGGAAGCGATTTTCTTCAGGAATATAAAGTTATTGAAAGCTTCATTGAAAACTTTGGATTATAACTCATTTTCTGTTATACAAACCTTTAAAAATGTGGGTTATTACGCTTTATTATGAATTTAAATGAAGCAGTAGAGTCCATAAGATTTCTATTCATAAAATTGTAAGGAGGATATAAGCAAGATGAAGTTACACGTAGGAAATTTACCTTTTAGCGTTGATGATGAAGAGTTGAAAAGCCTTTTCGCAGAATACAATGCTGAAGAAGTTACTCTTATCAAAGACAAGTTTTCAGGAAGATCAAAAGGTTTCGGATTCGTAACAATTTCCAATGATGAAGTTGCCCAAAAGGCAATTGCAGATTTGAATGGAAAAGATGTACAGGGACGAGAGCTTAAGGTTTCTGAAGCAAGGCCAATGGAAGAGCGCCCAGAAAGACCAAGAAGAAGTTTTGACAACAACAGAGGCGGTGGAAGAGGCTTCGGCGGTGGTTCTAGAGACGGCGGGTTTGGCGGAAGAAGAAGATTTTAAGTAATCTCTCTAAAAAATCAGGTGATTTTTTTTCTTTTTTATTCAATTTTTATTTTGTTCGGTTTTTTTAATTTTATATTTAGTTAATGCTCGTAAATAATTATGAGGTTAAGTGTGTAACAGAAACATTTAAATATTATAACACTTATAATTATTATAATAATTATAAAATGGAAAACACAACAATTGCTCTAAGTAAAGAGTTAAAAGAAAAGATAAGCGAATTTGGAAATAAAGGAGAAAGTTTTTCTGACATCTTGCAGAGAATGTACAATAGTGCTGTTCAAAGACAGCTTAATGACTTTTTGTTTAATGAAAAAGGATTTATTCCCATAGAAGAAGCTATGGCGGAGGCTAAAAAGAAGTGGCCAAAGTCGAGATAAGTGAAAAATTAAAAGAAGATATCTATAAAAAATTTAAAGAAGAATCAACTGAAATCTTTAATTTAATTTATTCTTTAAGAGAAAATCCAAAAAAAGGAAAAGAAGTAGGGCAGGTATCTGGAATACTTATAAAAGAGTTAAGATATAAATCATTCAGATTTTATTTTATTACAAATGGATATCAATTAAGAGTTCTTGACTTGGCTGAATTGCAGGATTTAGTCATAAGGTTTGTAAGAATGTCAGACAAGAAATCACAGCAGAAAGTAATTGATGAGATAAAGCAGATTTTAAGAAGTTTTGGGGAGAAAGGATTTAAATGAAATCAATTAAACTGAAACTTCCAAAAAGATTTAACCCAAAAATTGTAATATTCTCGCTAATTGCCCTCGGCTTTATTGTTCTAACCTTTTTTGTAAATCCTTATTTTATCATAGGAGCAGTTGTGCTGATGATTCTAAATCGAAGAGAGATAATGGGAAAGAAAGGGAAATAAAATTCCAAAACCTTTAAATTCCCCCTTGCTTTTTATTATAAAGGTGATAAAATGGATGCAACTATTCTTGCAGGGCTTCTTGGAGGAATTGGCGGAGTTACACGCGGATTTGTCGGATTGCTGAAAGCATTATCAATGAGAAGAAGAATTTTATGGGGATATTATGCAATAACTGTTCTTGTTGCTTTAGTCATAGGAGTTTTTGTGGGAATTATTTTCAACTTCGATGTTCGGCTTTCGCTTCTTGCAGGTTATGCAGGAACAGATATTCTTGAGGGAATTTACAAGAGCTTTTCTGTCCAGAAAACATATATCGGAAGTGCAAAAGCAAGTAAAAAATAATTAGCGAAAAATTTATAAGGGTGTATCAATTGATATAACTATGTTAAAATTAATAAGGGAACAAAATCCAACAGCAAGATTTCCAAGATTAGATACGGTTATGTTTATAGAAGAATTCATAAAAGAAAATGACGGAGAGTTCAGAAAAAAGCAACTTTGGGAACATCTTCCTAAAAAGATGATGTATCAAACATTCTCTGTTGTTTTGGACTATCTTATATTATCTGGAAAAGTGTCTGTTGATGCAGAAGGAAAAATTGGATGGATATTTTATCCTGAAGATGTTGAAAAACTGCTAAAGAGGACTCATTTATTCTGGAAGAGAAATGAAAAGTAATATCACTTTTATTGATAGTAAAATAAAGATTGCCTTTGAGAAACTAGAAAGAACTGATTTGGAAAAATATAAATTAATTAAAAGGGCATTTGAAGATTTAGAGAATAATGCTTTCTGTGGGATACAAATACCTAAACATTTAATCCCAAAAGAGTATATTAAGAAGTTCAATGTGAAAAATCTATGGAAATATAATTTACCTGGTGCCTGGAGATTGATTTATAGTATTGAAGGCAAAAATCTAAATGTCTTCTCTATAATCCTTGAATGGCTTGACCACAAAGAATATGAAAGGAAATTCCATTATTAATACATAAAATGACAAACCAGCAATTAGTTGATTTCATAAATGAAGCAAGAAGAAGAGGATTTTCTGACGCGCAGATAAAAGATGCACTTGTCAGGCACTGCTGGCCTGCTGAAAAAGTTGACTCTGCATTTGAGTTTTTAACTCCCAAATTCAAATCAAAAAATCAGGTTGCAATATTTCTTTCAGATGATTTGCTTGAAATAATAGAAAAGCGTGCAAAAAAGAATATGCAGACAATATCGGAACAAATTGAGGAAATTCTAAGAAAAAGCTGTGTTAGTTACAAGGGCGGGAAATCCATAAATACAAACCCAGAAAAGTTAGACGACACCTTGGTGGGTTTGTTCAGCAGGAGAAGAGGCGGTGGGAGAAGGAGAAAGGCGTAAAAATGGGAGATTTTTAATATAGAAGCAAACTCTTGATTACATGGCTGATTTATCTGAAAAAGAAACAAGAAAGGAATTGATTGATCCTATTTTGGAAAGGACGGGGTGGAAAGTTAAGGGGCATTATGTTAAAGAAGAAATTAATCCAGTTAAATCTAATTTTTCAACTAAAGAATATGTCGGGCTTGATGCAGTTATCTCTATGCCTTCGGGAATTTTCAAGCCTTACGCAGGAGTTTCAACAGCAGTTCTTTATTTCACAAAAGGAGAGCCTACAGAAAAAGTCTGGTTTTACAATATGGAAGCTGACGGGTTTAGTTTAGATGATAAGAGAACAGAGCAACCCGATAGAAATGACATTCCTGACATTTTAGAAAGATTTGAAAAAAGAAATAAAGAAGATAACGAAAACAGATTTGAAAAGCACTTTTTTGTTCCATTAGAGGAGATTAAAGAAAAGGATTGGGATCTCTCAATTAACAGATACAAAAAGGAGAGAGAAAAGAAAACCAATTACAGAGAAAGCAAGATTATTATTGAAGAAGCAAAGAAAGAAGTAAAAGAACTTTTGAAAGGATTTGATGAGTTGGAGAAATTAATTTAGCTTTTTAGAAATCTATTTCCCTAAAATAAGCAGTAGAAGATTTAAAATTCCCGCCACATAACATTAAAATCCATAAAATCAATTTCTGCGAATCTGTTTATATTCAAATTCCCTTTCCCGATTAGATATTTGAAAATTTCCATTATCTGAATATTTGCAATCGCTCCTGCAATTGGTCCGAGATTGCCTGTTTGTTCAATATCTTTTACTTTTTCCAGACTGCTTAAAGAATCACTTGCTCTTTGAAACTGCAGAAATTCATTAAATGTTTTGCTCTTTCCTGGAACTATAATCGGTCCTACCATCCCAAGATGGAGATTATACCCCCCAGCAACACAATATGAAATATTTTCTCTCACAGCGTATTCATTGATAATCCTGCTGGTTTCCTCAACAGAGGGAGAATCTGCGCAATTAACAAGAAAATCAGAGCCAGAAACAATTCTTTCCAAATCTTCTTCTTTAGAAACCATTTTTTTAAAATGGAGAATTCTTGCATCAGGTAATCTATCTTTAATCGCGTCTACTTTATATTTTCCTATATCTCTTGAATCAAAAAATAGTTGTCTGTTAAGATTACTTTCTTCCACAACATCCGGGTCGCTAATTCTTATCTCCCCAACACCTAACTGATACAGCCCATTCACAATCCATGTTCCTATTCCCCCAACTCCAAAAACAGAGACTGTTGAATTTCTGATTTTTTTCTGAAGAGAAAGTGTTTCTTCCCATGAATCACTTAATTCATCAATGAAAGAAATCTGTCTGGAGTATCTTTTTTCTATCTGGGTTTCATCATATCTTCTTGCAATTCCCTCATGTTCTAAAGCCATTAAACAATTATTTATTTTTTTCCAATTATACTTTCCGCCAAGGTTAGAAAATAACTCTTCTTCTGTTTTCCCCTCTTTTATTTCATTAATTATTTCTTTGACTAAAAAATCTACTCCGAATTTTTTAATTTTTCTTGTAGCAGTAAAAATTACCTGATAAATGTCATCTGATTCTTTAAGAATATAAATTGAATCCTTGAGCTTCAATTTTTTCATTTTACTTTTCTCCCCATGAAATTTTTTCATCTGTTGGTTCAAGAACTAATTCTCCTTTTGAATTAGAAGGATAAATCATTTTATATCCCTTAAAAGAAGTCCTTAATGGGGAATCTTCCCTTAAGTGCCATGAACCTGTAATAACAATTATTGGTTTTGCAGTTTTCCCAAGATATTCTTTAATTGTTTCAACATTTTTTCTTTCTCTTTTATCCAGCAAGGTTTCTATTTCTTTTTGCTCTTCTTCATTTAATTCACTTTGATTTTTAATTTTCTCCTGCAAGTTTTTATCAAACCCAAAATCTTTGAAATCCATTCCGATAAGGTTTATCTTTTTTTCCATGCATAATTTAATAAGATTTTCAATTTCGCTTACAGAAGTCATATTGGAAATATCCTTTTTTTCAAGAATTTCAATAAATTTAGCATCTGAATCTAAAATATTATCTTCTAGCATTTCAGATAAAATAAATTCAGGATTATACTTTTTAATTACCTCTTCTTGCTTTTCAAAATCTTTAATAAATCCGTGGGTATCACCTAATAAAATTAATTTGGGAGACAGATTCATCTGATTTACATCCAATATTTTATGCTTGTTCCGCCATAATGAACTTTTTCAGTCAAAAGAACCAAGCCTTCATAACTTCCTTTTAAATTTTGTTCTTTTTTCTCTTGTCCAGTTATGAGTTCTGCTTTCTCTAAACTTTTTTCAAGTTTTTCCATAATAAATTATAATATATAGTCCTTTTAAGCATTTCTATATGTTACAATTCCAATTATCCCCTAAATTATTTTAGAAATATTTCCCTGAAATAAGCAGTAGAAGATTATATCCATCTTTATGATGGATTTTTCCTATTTCTAGAAAAACATTAATGAGGCTTTTAGTAGTTGTCTGCTGAAATTCTCGCGTGAGCTTGAATCTTACACAGCAACTCTATCAACGTCTTCTTCTTAGACGGCCTTTGTTGAGTCGTTTTGCGGATGGCTTCGAGCTTAGATGCATTCAGCTCTTATCCATACAATGCGTAGCTATGCAGCCTGCCATATGACAACTGCTCACCAGAGGCATCCGAATCCCGTTCCTTTCGTACTAGAGATTCGTTCCACTCACTCAACGACACACCTAGTAGATATCATACAAACTGTCTCGCGACGTTCTTAACCCAGCTAACGATCCCTTTTAATACGTGAACTCCGGCACCCTTAGCCGCTTCTGCACGGCTAGGATAGGAA